>QGUT01000034.1 GCA_003242255.1 Bacillota bacterium | reverse complement strand
ATACATAAAATAGATAAGCATGATTTCATATAAAATTTTGCATTTAATTTTATTTTTTTATAGTAATGCTAAAAAATCGTCCAAAATGAATGAAAATAGTTTAAAATAACTGAATAAGGTATATTTGACAAAAAATATAAATTATGTTATATTATCGATGGATTTAGGAATATACATAATATAGCAATAATTAAATAAATTTCAGATAATTTTTTGCACGAAATTTTTTCAAAATTATTGTTATTCTACTCAATAAAGGCGATTTCAAACTCGGGTCCGCTTCTGGCGGACTCAAGCCCCATAAAAATTTATAAAAAAATTAAAAGGAGGTATTTGTATATGGCCACTTTAGAAGAATTAGCCCAGGCTGTATTGGACGGTGATGAAACACAGGTAGTGGAACTCACAAAGAGCTTGATGGACAGCGGAGTCGATCCTCAGGACATCATAAATAAAGGCCTGCTGGCAGGAATGGACAAAGTTGGCGAACTATTCAAAAACAACGAGATGTTCGTGCCGGAAGTCTTGATGTCCGCCGACGCCTTGAAAGCTGGAATGAACCTGGTGTTAAAGGACAGCAAGCAGGGCCAGGTAACTCCAAAGGGCACCGTTGTGATAGGAACCGTCGAGGGCGACCTGCACGATATCGGTAAAAACCTGGTGGGCATGATGCTGGAAAGCAACGGCTTCAAGGTGCACGACTTGGGCGCGGACGTAAAAGCGGAGAAATTCATAGAGGCAGTAAAAGAATACCAGCCTGATATAGTCGGCATGTCTGCTCTGCTTACCACCACCATGGTGAACATGAAGACGACCATTGATGCTCTGGCTGCCGCTGGTGTGAGAGACAAGGTAAAGGTTATCATAGGTGGGGCACCTATCACCCAGAAATTTGCCGATGAGATAGGTGCGGACGGATACTCTCCCGATGCTGCTTCGGCCGTGGAGCTCTGCAGGCGTTTGCTGGGCAAATAAGGGAAGCATGTATTCTGGTTTAAGGCCCACCGAGGCCTGGGCATTTAAACTTACATAAAAATCGCGATTATTTAAAAAAGGGGGAACCCATATGGATTACAAACCGGTGAGGACTTTTAACGAACTGGCGGTTAAATCCCTGGACGAGTTCGTATACGGGGTTGCGCCCAATCCCGTAAAAACCAAGAACGGCATGGTAATAGGTGGGGGAACCGTCTATCCCGAAGTAAACATGACCCTTCCGCCGATGAAAATCGATGAGAGCACCATATCTGAAGTTTACAAGCAGTATGCGGAAATGATCGAGGGCATTGTAAAGAGAGCAAAAGAACTGTACGCCCCCGGACTCGTCGTAGAAGTGGAGTTGCTCCCGGAGACCACGATGAAGCCCGAATGGGGATTCGAGATCATCAAGATCATGCTGGATAAGATGCGGGAGTACGAGGAAAAATACGGCCTCAAGAGCGTCCTTAGGTGCACTCCGAATGACGTCAGAGAGATGATCAGGCCGCCGTACATGAGGAGCGGCGAAATGCTTGAGAGCACGCTGGAAACCTTTGAGAAATGTGCCGAGTACGGTGCCGACATCCTCTCCATCGAGTCTACCGGCGGCAAAGAGCTCCACGACGAAGCTTTAATCAACTGCGATATTAAGAAGGTCATCTTCGCCCTCGGAGTCCTGGCGGTAAGAGATATGAGGTTCCTCTGGTCCAAGATTGTCGACATAGCGAAGAGGACCGGTGCCATAGCTGGTGGCGACACGGCTTGCGGCCTCGCCAACACCGCTTTCGCTCTTGCAGAGCAGGGGATGATCCCCAAGGTATTCGCTGCTGTCGATAGGGTTGCTGTGGTTCCCAGGAGCTTGGCTGCCTTCGAAATGGGCGCCATCGGCCCTGACAAAGACTGCGCCTACGAAGGACCCTATATGAAGGCCATAGCGGGCGTGCCCATCGCGATGGAAGGTAAGAGTGCTGCCTGCGCGCATCTGAGCTCCATGGGCAACATCGCCGCCTGCGTTTGCGATACCTGGAGCAACGAGTCCGTCCAGAACGTCCGGTTGTTGAGCGCTCCGGCGCCTGTCGTCAGCACTGAACAACTCATCTACGACGTCCGCCTGCTCAACGAAGCGGCCGCCGATGGACGCGAATACGCTTTGAAGATGCGCGATTGGCTGGCCAGGTCCGATGCCAAATACGATCCGCAGGCGTACGTTTTAAGGCCGGACATAGTGCTGGAGATCAGCAAGGAACTGGTAAAGGAGCAGGATGCGTTCCTGATGACCAAGAAAGCCGCCTCCCTCGCCATCGATGTCATAAAGAGAGGTATAGAAAAAGGCGAAGTAATGGTGAATCCGCGCGAGAAGAAGTGGCTTGATATCATGAAATCTCAGATCGAAACGATACCCGACGATGAAGAAAAGTTCTGGTATGAGCTTCAGAAGGGCCTTGATCTCACGAAGTGGAGACCGGAGGAATACGGTTTAACTGTGTCGAAGTAAATATAAAGCACAAAAGGGGGATATTGAATGCTAATTGTCGGAGAATTAATTAATTCCAGCCGAAAAGCGATCGCCCAAGCGTTGGAAGCACGGGATGAGGCATACCTCAAGGATCTGGCTAAAAAACAGGTGGAAGCCGGAGCCCATATAGTCGATGTTAACTGCGCCATATTCATGGAAAAAGAGCCGGAAGTTATGGAATGGCTGGTAGGTATTGTCCAGGAAGCCGTGAATGTGCCCTTGTGTATAGATACCCCTAACGTCGCGGCTATGGAAGTCGGGCTAAAGTGCCACAAAGGGAGGCCCATGATAAACTCCATAACCGGTGAGAAAAAGCGCTGGGACGATATGATCCCGCTGGTGAGCGAATATAAGCCCCAGGTAGTCGCCCTGTGTATGGATGATACGGGAATGCCCAACTCGGTGGAGGATCGCTTGCGGGTAGCCGATAGATTGGTGAACGGCCTCGTGCAGGCGGGCCTTCCCGAAGAGGACATTTACCTGGATCCGCTGATCAAGCCGGTAGGTGTCAGTGGCACTGCTGCGATAGAAGTAGTCGAGACTACAAGAATTCTGAAGGAGAAATACCCGAAGGTACACGTGATAAGCGGCCTTTCCAATATATCCCATGGACTTCCCGTAAGGAAGGTTCTAAATAGGGCCTTTGCTGTGATGTGCGTCCAGGCAGGAATGGATGCCTTTATCGCTGATCCGTTGGATCGCCATTTAATGTCTCTGTTCTACGCAGCAGAAGCCCTCGCCGGAAGAGACAAGAACTGCCTGCAATATATTAAAGCATCCCGTGCTGGCAAGGTAGTTGCTGAATGATAATTAAAGAACGATTGGCCGCGGCAGAGAAAGCTGCCGTGGCCTTTTTTGCGAAGTTCAGTATTTATTATAATTTTGTTTATTGGTATAATTATTATTAGAGTATATCAAAGTGTATCAAAGTTACTTTATTTTAAAAATTCCCTGGGCGGGAAGGGCATTATCAGGGAAAGGAGAGGTAAAATGGAGAATCGTTTTAAGGAGTCCTTGCTGAACAAAAACGAATTTACGATTACCTGGGAAATAGTACCGGGTAGAGGAGCTAGAGAAAAGTCGCAGGAAGAAGTCATCGAGGCTGCAGAAGCGGCAGCCAAGAGCGGCAAAATACACGCGCTTACGCTGACCGACAACCCGGGCGGAAATCCGGCTATTCTGGCCGATTATCTGGCCACCGAAGTGCTTGCAAAGGGCATTGAACCTCTGGTTCATTTTACCTGCAAGGATAGAAACCGCAACCAAATCGAAAGCCAATTGTATGCTCTGGATCGGGCCGGGGTCAGAAATCTTCTTATAATGACCGGAGACTACACCGTTACCGGTTATTCGGGTCGCCCCAAGCCTGTCTACGACCTTGATCCCATCCATGTGCTCGACCTCATTTCCAAAATGAACCAGGGACTTGAGTATCCCGGGATGAAAGGAAAAACCATAAAGCATCAACCCAGCGACTTCTTTGCTGGTGCGGTTGTTTCCCCCTTTAAAGCAACTGAAGCAGAACAGATGGTTCAGTACTATAAATTGAAGAAAAAGGTGAAGGCCGGCGCCCAATTCATTATTACCCAGCTGGGCTACGATGCGAGAAAATTCCATGAAGTCCTTCAATTTATCCGCCAGCAGGGTTGGGATATTCCGGTAATAGGCAATATCTACATCCTGCCTCTCGGCACGGCTAAGGCGATGAACAAAAACAGAATCCCCGGCTGCGTCGTCACGGACAAACTGGTGGCCCAGTTGGAGCAAGAGGCTCAAGCGCCGGATAAAGGATATCAGGCCCGCCTGGACAGAGCGGCAAAGATGTACGCCTTTATGAAGGGAATGGGGTTTGATGGCGTTCACATCGGCGGCCACGGCGTAAAGTTCGAAGATGTGGAATATATTATAGAAAAGGGCGAGGAATTCAGCAAAAACTGGTTGGACTACATTCATGAATTTGATTTCCCGATACCCGGTGGATTCTATTACTACGAGAAGGATCCCAAGACCGGCCTCAATACGCCCAATCCGGTCGACCGCAAAAACAGACCTCTTGACGCTCCGGTGGAATTCGCTTACCGGTTGTCCACTTTTACGCATCGCTTGATGCTTGAGCCCGGTACTCCTCTGTGGGGCCCCATGCGGGCGATAGCCAAAATGGTAGACGGGACTTCGTTAGAAAGGCCGTACCACGCCTTTGAGCACCTCATGAAGGTTTGCCTCTACGATTGCCACGACTGCGGCGACTGTGCCTTAGTCGATGTAGCGTATGTCTGTCCCATGTCTCAGTGCCCCAAGTACCAGCGGAACGGGGCCTGCGGCGGCAGCTACATGGGCTGGTGCGAGGTTTATCCGAATAAGAAAAAATGCGCTTGGGTCCGCGCATATGCGCGCTTAAAGCGCTATGGAAAAGAGCACGAGCTGGAGGAACGCATTGTGCCGCCACCCAACCACGACTTCCAGCAGACCTCTTCGTGGCTCAACTACTATTTGGGTCGGGACCATTCGGCCAGCCGCTTTGGTATAGAGCGTTATGAGAAAAAGAAGAAGTAACGTCCAAAAATAGGCAATTTGGGAATAATCTTATTTATAGAATGGATGAGCCTTTCGGTCATCGGCTCTGAAAACCGGTGGGAGAAACGGATTCTTCCCACCGGTTATGTCTATTTCTACTTTTTCCACTTTGTATTTCTTGCGGGTTCCCCGGCCTCCGCAAATCTGGTCCAGAGGAAAACTCGCCAGGGCGCAAATTGTTTTGTTAAGATTGGGGAAATGAATTTTGACCAATTGAGGTAGAAGAATCTCTTCTTTGTTTTGACAGATATTTTTTATTTTTACAATCTTTTACTTAAATTTTATCAAATTTCAGATGAAAGACAAAAGTTACATTTTCCTAAAATTAACTATATATTAAGTAAAATTATCTATATATTGACAAATGTTAAAAAATCTGTTAAGTTAAAAATCGGAACAAGTTTCGGAAGCTAGCCGGCTAAGCTTCATCTTGAGGCGAGTAAAATGTATGATAATTCATGGTTTATAGATTGTCACATCCATGTATCTCTCAACGGCATTAATATAAAGGATTGGCGCAGAACTCTGCTAGAACAAAACTTTAAGCCCATTTCCGAAATATTGGACCAGTACAAGCGCAGAAACGTTCTCATAATCCGCGATGGCGGGGACAACCAGGGAGCTACTTTAGCCGCAAGGGAAATGGCAGAGCAAAAGGGCATCATTTATAAAAGTCCGGGATGGGCGATCTACAAAGCGGGAAGGTATGGGGGTATCATAGGTAGGCCAGTCAATGACATAAGGGATTTTAAAGATGTTTTTAACGAACTGTTAAAAATAAAACCCGATCATCTGAAAGTCGTGCTCACTGGGCTTGTGGATTTTGAATCGTACGGAGAGGTTGGAGGAATTTCGTTTTCCTATGAAGAATTGTACTACATAGTTCAGACTGCAAAGGAAAAAGAATTACCTGTAATGGTGCACGTCAATTCTTCCGAGGCAGTTAAGATGGCAGTCGAAGCCGGAGTCGATACGATAGAGCACGGCTATTTCATCGAAGATGAAGTGCTGCACATGATGGCTGAAAGAGAGGTCATATGGGTACCGACTCTGGCACCTTTAGGGAATATTCTGGAAGATGAGAAATTGAGGCATAAATATCGAAACCAACTTCAAAACATTGAAAGGGCTTATATGCGGCAGTTAGAAACCGTCAAAAGGGCTTATGAACTGGGCGTGAAAATCGCCGTCGGCAGCGATGCAGGGGCGGTCGGTGTTTATCATGCCCAGGGGTTTTTCGATGAGGTCAGACATTTAAAAAAATGCGGGATCCCCGAAGATCAGGTATTGAGGATGAGTTCTGAAAACGGACTGAAAGCCCTGAATGTGGGGCCTTCAGAGCTTAAATTATTGAAAAAATCAATCCAACAAAACAATAAAGAATTTTAATTAATGAGTTTGGACTTATTATTGTACAAAGGATTGTGAAAATATTTTCAATAATAAAATTTATATATAGTGAGGAGTGATGTTATGGCTTTTAAAAGTGATATTGAAATAGCCCAGGAGGCTAAACTTGAGCACATAAGAGATATCGCTGCCAAAATCGGTCTTACTGAGGATGATATCGAATACTACGGGCGCTACAAGGCAAAGGTCGATTACAACATACTGAAGCGGTTGGAAAATAAGAAAGATGCAAAACTCATACTGACCACAGCCATAAACCCCACTCCTGCTGGCGAAGGTAAGACGACCACAACCGTCGGATTGGGCGATGCCTTGAGGAAACTCGGAAAGAACTCCATGATTGCTCTGCGGGAGCCCTCGCTAGGCCCGGTCTTTGGAGTGAAAGGTGGAGCGGCCGGCGGCGGCTACGCCCAGGTTGTGCCTATGGAAGACATAAATCTGCATTTTACCGGAGATCTCCATGCGATAGGAGCAGCCAACAACTTGCTGGCGGCAATGGTGGATAACCATATATACCAGGGCAACGAATTGGGCATCGATCCGCGGCGCGTCGTGTGGAAGCGTTGTATAGACATGAACGACAGACAGCTGAGGTTTGTAGTGGATGGTTTGGGAGGAAAGGCCAACGGAGTGCCGAGGGAAGACGGCTTTGATATTACCGTTGCTTCAGAAGTAATGGCCATTTTCTGCTTGGCTACCGATCTGGAAGATCTCAAGAAACGCCTTTCCCGAATTGTGGTTGCATATACATACGACGGTAGGCCGGTGACTGCGGGCGATCTCAAAGCTCAAGGTGCCATGGCCGCCCTGTTGAAGGACGCTTTTAAACCTAACCTGGTTCAGACTCTCGAAGGCACCCCTGCTTTCGTCCACGGAGGCCCCTTCGCCAATATCGCCCACGGCTGCAACAGCATCATAGCTACCAAATTGGCCTTAAAACTGGCGGATTACGTGGTGACGGAGGCCGGATTCGGTGCTGACCTGGGAGCCGAAAAGTTCCTGGACATAAAGTGCAGAGTAGCGGGCATAAAACCCGATGCGGTGGTAATAGTAGCCACGATCAGGGCTTTGAAATACAACGGCGGTGTGCCCAGAGAAAAGCTCGGCGAAGAGAACCTGGAGGCTCTCCGCAAGGGATTGCCGAACCTCCTGAAACACGTGGAAAACATAACGGTGAAATTCGGCCTGCCGGCAGTGGTGGCAATTAACCGCTTCCCCACCGATACGGAGGCTGAAATTGAACTGGTTAAAGAAGAATGTGCGAAGATGGGTGTGAAAGCGGTTCTCTCCGAAGTATGGGCCAAAGGCGGCGAGGGCGGAATTGAACTGGCCAAAGAGGTGCTCCGCCTAATAGACGAGGGCAAGAACAACTACAAACCCCTTTATCCGCTGGAAATGGGCATTGCCGAAAAGATAGAGACCATAGCCAAAGAAATATACGGCGCTGATGGGGTAGAATTTACTGCTGCGGCTAAGAGAGATATAGAGACGATCGAAAAAATAGGGTTCAGGAATGTGCCCGTATGTATAGCCAAGACCCAGTACTCCTTGAGCGACAATCCGGCTTTGTTGGGAAGACCGACCGGATTTAAGATCACAGTAAGGAACGTGCGCATTTCCGCTGGGGCCGGCTTCGCAGTAGCCCTTACCGGGGAAATAATGACGATGCCCGGATTGCCCAAGAGACCGGCCGCAGAAAACATCGACGTGGATGAAACCGGAAGGATCAGCGGTCTGTTCTAACGATATGGCTTATGGGGCGCAGGACGTAGTTCTGCCGCCCCATGACCTTTTGATTCGATAGGAGGGCAGGCTGTGTTAGTAGAAAAGAGTCTCGAGCAATTCGTTGAGGTGCTGGCCTCCAATGCACCGGTGCCCGGAGGGGGTGGAGCTGCCGCACTGGTCGGGGCCATAGGCATGGCGCTGGGCAGCATGGTTGGGAACCTCACGGTGGGCAAAGAAAAATACAAAGATGTGGAAGCGGAAGTAATCGAGATACTGGAAGAGGCGAAGAAACTGCAAGCTCAACTGCTGGATCTGGTGGATGAGGATGCAAAAGTGTTTGGAAAAGTGGCAGAAGTTTATAAAATGCCGAAAAATACAGAAGAAGATAAGAAAAAGAGAAATGAGGCGATGCAGGAGGCCTTAAAGGAAGCCTGCGGAGTGCCGCTTAAGATCATGGAACTCTCCTCTGCTGCTATAAAACTTCACCAAAGGCTGGCAGAGATCGGTTCAAGGCTTGCTATAAGCGACGTGGGCGTTGGCGTTTTGTGCTTGAAAGCCGCACTGCTCAGCGGCCGGATGAATGTGGTAATTAACCTCAACAGCATTACCGATGAGGAATTTGTAAAGAGAACTTCCGATTATATGGAAAAAATCTGCGCTGAAGCCCTTTCGATTGCGGACGACACTTATGATAAGGTCGAAAGGATTTTAATAAAAAAGTAAATCTTGGGGAGGCGTTGGCAGATGGCTGATATTTTGAGTGGCAAGGAAGTGGCCCAGGCTTTAGGGGAAAAACTCAAAGGGGAAGTTGAAGAACTGAAAGCTAAAGGAGTAACTCCCGGGCTTGCGATAGTCATCGTAGGAGACAGGCCTGATTCCATGTCTTACATAAAAAGCGCGCAAAAGAGATGCGGCGAATTGGGAATCGACTGCCGGCTGGTTCAGTTGCCCGAGAACATATCGGAAAACGATTTCATATCCCAAATTCACCAACTCAATGAAGACAGGAGCGTCCACGGCATTCTCGTCATGAGGCCACTTCCCACCAGCATTTCCGAAGACAGGGTAAAATACGAGATTTCGCCGCTGAAAGATGTGGACGGCTTTAACCCGCTCAGCATAGCCAAAGTCATGAGCGGCGATGAAACCGGATTTGCTCCCTGCACGCCCTCGGCGGTCATGGAAATTCTGGATCACTACGGCATCGAACTTAAAGGGAAGAGGGCTGTAATCGTCAATTCCAGTATGGTGGTTGGAAAGCCGCTGGCATTGATGATGTTGAACCGGTTCGCCACCGTAAACGTTTGCCATATCTACACAGTCGACCTGCCAAAGGAGACCTCCAGAGCAGAAATCCTGGTAACCGCCACCGGAAAGGCGAAATTGATAAAGAAAGACATGGTGGCCCCCGGAGCAGTGGTATTGGATGTTGGAATCAGTTTCGATGAAAACGGCAAGATATGCGGTGACGTGGATTTTGATGCTGTAAAAGAGATAGCCGGCAAAATAACGCCAGTCCCCGGAGGAGTAGGAGTAGTCACATCGACAGTTTTAGCCAAACACGTCATCAAGGCCTGCAAAATGCAGGTTGGCTAACCGTCAGGCAATATTTTAAAAAGAGGATCGACCAGCCACCGTCGGCAAGTAGACCTCTGACAAGTCTCCTTGCCAGGGTGGCTTTTTACATGTTAAGGAGGAAAATATGAGATTGTGGAGAATTTAAGAAAATAGTTTTCGGCTTTTATTTCCTAAAAAAGTAAATAGGGAGGACGAGATGTTAGCTTCGCTAAAGAGTTGTGCGATATATGGATTGGACAGCTTTTTAGTGGATGTGGAAGTCTACATTTCCAGCGGCCTTCCAGCTTTCGACATAGTGGGCCTTCCCGATACAGCCGTTAGGGAGTCGCGGGAGCGGGTGAGGGCAGCCATAAAGAATCAGAATTTTGATTTTCCTATAAAAAGGATAACGCTGAACCTGGCGCCGGCGGATATAAAAAAAGAGGGCCCGCATTTTGACCTCCCGATCGCCCTGGGTATTCTCGCCGCCACCGAGCAAGTGCCGGCCAGTGCCCTAGAGGGTTATGCCATAGTGGGTGAATTGTCCCTTGATGGAAGGGTAAGACCGGTAAATGGCATTTTGCCGATGGCCATAGAAGTAAAACAGAGAGGCTTAAAAGGAATGGTCGTCCCTTTCGATAATGCCGAGGAGGCGGCCGTAATCAAGGGTATAGAAGTTATAGGCGTGAAGAGCTTGCAGGAAGCGGTGGGATTTTTTAAAGGGGAATTCAGGCCCGACGATGTTTTGACCGGACTGGCGGATTCAGTTGATGATGAATACGAAGGGGATTTTTCGGAAGTGAAAGGCCAGGAGGTATTAAAAAGGGCTTTAGAGATAGCGGCCGCTGGCCATCACAACTTGATTATGGTAGGGCCTCCCGGTTCGGGAAAAACGATGATAGCCAGGCGCATCCCCACGATTTTACCTGCAATGACTTTTGAGGAATCTCTGGAACTGACGAAGATCTACAGCATTGCGGGCCTTCTCTCGAGCCGGTCTTCTCTGATAAAAACCAGGCCCTTCAGAGCTCCCCATCACAGTATAACAGCGGTAGGATTGGTTGGAGGAGGTAGAATCCCAAAGCCCGGTGAAGTGAGCTTGGCCCATCACGGCGTTTTGTTTTTGGACGAATTGCCGGAATTTTCCAGAGAAATTTTGGAATTGCTTCGGGAGCCTCTGGAGGAGGGCAAAATAACCATCTCCAGGATGAACGCTACAGTTACCTATCCCGCGAGTTTCATGTTCGTCGGAGCTATGAATCCGTGCCCTTGCGGGTACTTCCAGGATCCCTTCCACGAATGCACCTGCCCGCCTCATAAGATAAACAATTACCTTAACAAAATTTCTGGGCCGCTGCTCGACAGGATCGACCTGCAGCTCAGCGTTTTGCCTGTTGCTTTTTCGGATTTGGAAAAGGCCGATTCCATGGATTCCGCTACTATAAAAAAGAGGGTGGAACAGGCGAGAGCCATACAACTGGAGCGGTATAAAGGGCAAAACATTTTTTATAATTCCCAACTGACTCCAGCGCAAGTCAATAAATACTGCAAACTGGGCAGGGCCGAAAAACTATTGATGAGAGAAGCCTTTCAGAGGTTCAAGTTGAGCGCGAGAGCTTACAACATTATTTTAAAAGTAGCGAGAACCATAGCCGATCTAGACCAGTCCGAACATATTAAAGAGAGTCATATAGCAGAAGCCCTGCAGTTTAGAAATCTGGACAAGTATTTTCAATATGTGAGGACTTAAAATAATTTCCCGGGACATAGCAAAATATTCCATTTTATGACATCAAATTTTGACCAAAAATGCAATGTGTGCTATTATTTTTTGTTAAAGGAGTGGTAAAATGGAGTCCAAAAAGGGTTTGGTCTTGGTATATACAGGAAACGGAAAGGGAAAGACTACGGCTGCCCTGGGGTTGGCCTTGAGGGCCATAGGGCACGGCGAAAAGGTTTACATGATACAGTTCATGAAGGGAAATCCAGATTACGGAGAAGTGCAGGCTACAAAATATTTGCCAGGCTTCCAGTTGGTTCAAAAGGGTAGGGATTGCTTTGTAAAAAAGGGAAACCCGGACCCCGAAGATTTGGAGTTGGCAAAAGAAGGCCTTGAACTGGCTCGCGAGGTAATAGCAAGCGACCAGTATGACCTTGTGATACTGGATGAAATAAATGTGGCTGTAGATTACGGATTGGTGCGAGAAGAGGACGTATTGAGCTTGATCGACCTAAAGCCCGAAAGGACTACTTTAGTTCTGACAGGTCGCTACGCCACTGAAAAATTGATGGAAAAAGCGGATATGGTAAGCGAAGTGAGAGAGATAAAACATCATTATAAAAAGGGAATAGCTGCCCAACCTGGTATAGAATATTAAAGCCCGTATAGAATACTAATGTACTGAGGGATTGTAATGGCTGAGCTCGAACTGCTCGTAGCTCTGAATATGATCCCTTATCTGGGGCCGGTGAGGATAAGGGGATTACTAAATTATATAAAAACTTACCGGGATTTCATGAATGCCCAGAGGAGCGATTTTCTGGAAATTCCCGGAATAAATCAAAAAATTTGCGATGCTATTCTGGAGTCGAGAAAAAAGGTTAATCCTCTGGAAGAGATAAAAAGGGCATCTGAATTGGGAGCGAAAATAATAACCTTTGAAGACAAGGATTATCCCCGACTTTTGGCGGAAATTTACGACCCTCCCCCGGTGCTTTATTCCCTCGGAGAAATATCAGTTCTGAACCAGAAATCAGTCGCAATAGTGGGAACCAGAAAGCCAACGGCGTACGGGCGCAAAATTGCGGAACAGATGGGCAGGGAATTGGCTGAATTCAATATAAACGTGGTAAGCGGTTTAGCTCGCGGTATTGATGCCTGCGCCCATAGGGGAGCTTTAAAAGCAGGCGGGCCTACCACGGCTGTCCTGGGGTGTGGAATAGATGTAGTCTATCCTCCGGAAAACTACGAAATAATGAAGGAAATAATTAAAGCAGGTTGTGTGGTGAGCAGTTTTCCCATAGGTACCAGGCCTTTAGCGTCAAACTTTCCCGCGAGAAACCGGATTATCAGCGGTACTTCATTGGGAACAGTAGTTATTGAAGCGGCAGAAAAAAGCGGTTCGTTGATTACCGCCGACTTTGCATTGGAGCAGGGTCGGGAGGTTTTCGCAGTTCCGGGAAGCGTATTTAGCCCTTACAGCCGTGGAACTCACAAGCTCATCAAACAGGGAGCCAAATTGGTCGAAAGTGTAAACGATATTTTAGAGGAGCTAAATTTGAAGTTGAAGAGCGATTCGTCTATGAAAACCAGCTTCGACATTGCCGGTATTGGCCAAGAAGAAATAGAAGTGTTAAATCTCGTTGATTATCACCCGGTAAGCCTAGAATTTCTCGTTCAAAAGACAGGAAAATCCCCTCAGGAAATAAGTGCTGTTATAACCCGCCTCCAGTTAAAAGATTTAATAGCATTATTGCCGGGAGGATATGTCATAAAAGTATGAGGTGGTAAAATGGCAAAATCTCTGATAATAGTTGAATCTCCAGCTAAAGCAAAGACTATAAGCCGTTTTTTGGGAGGGAACTACAAAGTTGTGGCCTCCATGGGCCACGTTAGGGACTTGCCGAAAAGCCAGCTGGGAATTGATATCGAAAATGGCTTTTTGCCTAAATACATAACCATTCGGGGTAAGGGCTCCATAATAGAAAATTTGAGAAAAGAGGCTGCCAAAGCAAAAAACGTTCTGCTTGCCACCGACCCGGACCGCGAAGGTGAAGCCATATCGTGGCATCTTGCCCACCTTCTGGAGATTCCGCTGGAATCTCCCTGCAGGGTGGAATTCCATGAAATAACGAAAAATGCCGTTTCCGAATCCTTGCGTCATCCCCGAAAGATAGATATGAACCTGGTAGACGCCCAGCAGGCCAGAAGAATCTTGGATCGCCTGGTGGGCTACAAGATAAGTCCAATTCTATGGCGCAAGGTCAAAAGGGGACTCAGCGCCGGCAGGGTTCAATCGGCAGCGGTCCGGATGATATGCGACAGGGAAAAGGAAATAGCAGAATTTGTCCCTGAAGAATACTGGAC
>QGUT01000172.1 GCA_003242255.1 Bacillota bacterium | reverse complement strand
GTCTCATACCTCAAGTTCTGGAGCCTTTCCAGGGCATCGGCGGTGGCCGTCGCCTGCTGTGCCAGCTCCCGCAGCTCCTGGATAAGTCCGCTCAAGTCACGCATTTATTAGGCCTCCTTTGAAGGAAAATAATGTAAGATGGAGAATATGTAATTTAGGCGGATTCGTCTTCAAAAAGGTCTGAAATCTTAACTTCAAGCGCCTTTGCTATTTTTTTAAGAAGTTTAAACGATGGATTTTTCTTTCGACCATTTTCTAATTCGTTTAAATATATTCTCGATATACCAACTTTTTCAGCGAGTTTTTCTTGCGTGATGCCACTTTTCTCTCTTATATATTTAATTTTGAACATTTCTAAGACACCTCCACTATCTAAATCTATTGTAAGCTAATAGCATGTTTATTTCAATTATTAAAGTATGCTATTAGCATAATTTATATTCATTTTTCCACAATTTACTCTTATTCTCTTCTAAAATCTTGTTTTTCTGAAATTCTTAAGATATACTTTTGTTAGCTATAAGTTTACATAGGTGGTTTTAGCATGAATATTGGACTTAAAATAAAAGAATTAAGGCTCAAAAAGAAGATAAAAGCTACTGAAATTGCTAATAACGCTGGTATTTCGAGAGTATATTTAAGCGAAATTGAGCGAGGATTAAAAACTCCAACAATAGACACCCTCAAGAAAATCTGCGATGCGCTCGGCATAACGCTTGCCGAATTCTTTTCAGAAGAAGATGAGCAAATTCCTCCGGAGATTTCCTCCCTCATGAAAGAGGTCAAAAACCTTACGCCTGAGCAGGCCGAACTCCTCGCAAGATTTATAAAGACTATGAAGGACCAGAAAGGAGAATAAATATGACTGAACGCGAACTCCTTGAGCTTTTAGTAGAAAAAATAACCTCCATGGAAGAAAAACTCCGGCGAGTAGAAGAATCTCAAATACGAATGGAAGATGAATTAGTGACTAAAGTTAAAGCTCTTTTCGACGCCCGTGAGGTCCAGCTGGATGTAAATGACCGAATCCTTGAAACCCTCTCCCGAATTGAAGGAAAGCTCGATAGGCTCTCCCTGAAGGTTGCTTCCCACGACAGTTTGTTAAGAAAGGTTAAGTAAACCTTAACAAATATAGTAAGAACAAAACTTGTATCCTTAAAAGCATGGTCAATAAATATCCATGCTTTTTATTTCATTTATTGAAGGAAAAATATTCCATAAATCGAATTTAATTATGGACAGAATCTTTATATACTTCTTTTAGCCTCTCATAAAACAGCCTAACAAGCGGTCCGTAAAATTCGTCTTCGTCCACTTCTTCGTAGCCGACTATTTCTTCGCTGTCAGGGGTAAAGTCGCCTTTGAGGAGCTTCTTTCGGGATATGCTAGTTTTCAGGATGGCGATTTTCATAAGAGGTCACTTCCTCATTTAGTTCTATTTTTTATTTATTTACCTCAATTTGTTCTATTTTGAGCCAAAAAAATTTATATCGTCGATTTTAACCCCATAATAATCAGCGATTCGCCTAGCTAGTAAAAATCCGGGCGTACGTTTACCGGTTTCCAACATAGAATAATACCTCACACTAATACCTAAAAATTCGGCTACTGTTGATTGTGTTACACCTTTTTGTTTCCGTAAATCCTTAAGATTAATCTTTCCCATATCTCATACCTCAAAACATATTGTTCTGTTTAATTCTATTCTATACTACGATTTGTTCTATGTCAACAGTTTTTTAATAAAAAATCTACTATTTGTTCTATTTATAGAAAAGAATAGAACAAAATGTTACAATAAGATTAAATTAAGAAGGTGATCATGATGATAGGAGAAAGGATTAAATCTTTAAGAGAAGAAAGAAAAATTACACAGCAAGAATTAGCTCGATATTTAGGTGTATCACAAAAAACTATAAGTAACTACGAAAATGGCGAACGTTCTCCGGATCCTGACACTTTACGTAAAATAGCCGACTATTTCGACGTAACAGTGGACTATCTCCTGGGCCGCTCCAATCACCGCCAACTCACGCGCAAAGACGAGCGCGATATAGAAAAGATCATAGAAGAAACCCGTCAGCGAATTGAAAATACAGAAGGCCTCATGCTTGACGGGGAAATATTGTGTCAAGAGGATGTAGACGCAATTATAAGCGCCATGCGTGTGGGACTGGAGATGGCGAAGTTAAGAAATAAGGAAAAATACGGAAGGAAGAAGAAAAAATAGCGGGGTGGCCCGTTTGGACATCAAGCGTATTGTCAGAAGACTTGTAAAAAAATATAATACCAGCGATCCTTTTGAATTAATGGATGCGCTGGACATAATATACGTAAAGTACCCTCTGCCTGAAAACGTCAGAGGATTTTGTTTTAGCAAACTTCGTAGGAAAATCGTGGTAATCAACAGCATTTACGAGAAAAGGCGTCAAATAGTAACTGCTGCCCATGAATTAGGACATTGCTTATTGCACCCGAAAATGAATACAATATTTTTGGATCTAAATACTCTCCTGGTTACAAGTAAGTATGAAAATGAAGCCGCTAAATTTGCCGCAGAGTTGCTAACATATAACGTCGATTTTTCTGAATATGAAGGGTATGTAATGGAGCAGATTGCGTGTGCTTTAGACATTCCTGAAAATATACTTAGACTGGCGATTAAAGAAAGTAAATAAAGTCCGATAATCAAGCGGTCTGACCGCTATTAATTTTAAACCTTTATAAGAACATATGTTCCAAAGGAGGCCCTTATATGAACATAACTGATTTTCGTAGTCCAAAATTTAAAACAAAGAATAACGTTAAGTATGCCGTAGCCCTCTGCAGGGTATCTACTGAAGATCAATTTATGAAAGGTCTCTCTATCCCCGAACAACGGGCTAGAATACAAAAATGGGCAGATGACCACAATGTTATTATACTCAAATGGGTAGAACTGCCTCATTCAGCTTATCGAGGATTGGATGAAGAACCAGAAGTCCTTGAACTCATTGAGTTTGCTAAAAATAACGACAAAGTATCCCTTTTCCTTGTTGATGAAAAAAGTCGATTGGCACGCAGAAAGTATCTCCGTGTAGTCTGGCAGGAGGAATTACGCCGAAATGGAGTCCAGGTTATAGGCGTTAGCGAGCCGCAGTATGATAGAAATACTATTCATGGAATTTGGCTGGAAGGCATCAGTGAAACAAAAGACGAGGCTCGGAGCATAGAAATAGCATACCACACAGTAAAAGGCATGACAAGAAATGCAGGAACACGAGACCCTGAAACAGGTTATTGCTATAAAAACGGCGGAAT
>QGUT01000171.1 GCA_003242255.1 Bacillota bacterium | reverse complement strand
ATAATTCCTTTTATTGGGCGGACCTATTCTTTGTCCCGAGCCGTGGATTAATGCAAAGGGCTGCCAGTTGCTGCAATCCTCCGCCTTACTTTTTATCTTTATCCATGTACTTCCTATTTCATTCCCTAGAAAAACTCTGTTCAAATCCAATCCAAATAGTTCGTAGATTTCACCAAAAGTGTTTTTTATCTCCTCCAAATCTGACCCAATTTCACTCTCATATACCTTTACGCCGTATTTATCTAGGACCTTTACTATTCCCTCGTAGAAGCCCAGGGTCAAAATTGCTTTCTGATATGCTCCCCTGTTCAGCCCTGGCGACTTCAGGTAGGATTCGTAGAGCAAGTTTTTCATATCGTCGAGCAAAACTTCGAAGGTTTCCCTTATAATATTCGCATCATCGAATCCCAAATGGTAGACTGCCAGAGGCGCGTTTCTGTTTATAGCAGTGAAGACGACGGCAAAGTTTTCAAAAAGTTTTTTAAGCCTCGCCCTTTTCTCTTTATCGCCTCTGTATACTTCCTTATAGAATCTTTCGCCGGTCACATCATTTTTACTAAGCGGTGAAGAGAAAAAGCTCTTGAAAGAAACTCTCTCCAGGTGAAGCGGATATTTTGTCGCTCCTCCGCCCAGTATGGGGTCCGAGAAAGAAAGCCAGATCTCCGGCCTTCCTTCCTCGGGAAGCCAGCTCCTTAAAGCGGCCCAGGTGCTGAAAAGCCTTACTGCTTCCAGCAAGGCCGAAACGTAAATATTAAAACCAGTAGATACGTCCACGTAAATCTTTTCCACTGGATTTTTCAGGTATCTTTCTATCATATCCATGGCGATTTCGAAAACTATATCGCTGAATTCCCCTTCAAAGGTCACTCCGCTGTATGTGCCGATAGAGTGAATTATGAAAAAGTCGTCGGCCTCCCGGTAAAAAGGAAGTCTGGAGAAAAATTCTCGGGGATTATTTAAATATTCACTCGGATTTTCCCAAAGGCGTTCAATTTCAATAGAATTATTCTTGAGCTCTTCCTTATCTACACCCCTATTAAGAGGCAAACTCACCGGATAGATTAAAACAACCCGAGAATCTTCTCCCTCTTCTTCTAAAAGTTCTTTAAGTGCAAAGGAAGAAAGCCGCTTCTTAATGCTCTTGCCATCCTTTTCGAAGTCGTACTCTTTAGTCAAGCCCCTGTCGAATCTCCCGATCTGATATATTAAAGAAGACATGTCACCCCTCCTCGTGGGTTATCATCCCGTATCCCATTTCATTTAAGTTTCCGATACCGCAAAGATACGCTACCGTGATGAGCTCCTTCGAGCCGAAGACGGTAAATTTACCTCTGTAAGAAATAAAGCCGTCGCCGGTTTCTTCCTTCTCGTAACCGTCCACGAAACTGAAGAAAAATCGATTATCCTCGGGCATTTCCCCGTAGAGATTTTCGTATTTCTTTATCAAATCATGTCTCAAAGCTTCGCTGTAGCGCTCAGGTTCCCTTTCCCATATCATACTTTCCCCCGTGGGAAGTAGGACGCTTACCGGCGAAATAAGATATCCCGTCGTTTCAAACCTCACTTTCTGAAAAACCGCCCTTTTAAATTTAAGGCTGCCGTATCTAAAATCTAGTGGTGTTTTCAAGGCCCTGGTGACAATGGTGCTTAAGGAATCCTGAAGGGGAGTAGTGAAAAACAGAGCTGCCTGCTTTAATGCCCAGAATCCGCCGTGGACGGTTTTCTTTTTCAAAGGCACGATATCGGAAAAGACGAAATGTGCGCCATTTAAAACTGCCTTAAATAATTGAGAAAGATTTATTTTATATGCTTCGTCGAAAAAGAAGGGCCTGTCTTCCAAATCAACTTCAAACCTTAATCTCCACACTTTCCGCTGTCCTTCCGAAAGTAATTTTTATCCACCCTGGCACGGACACAGGATTGCCGCCAGAAAAGATGATGCGCCTGGTCTTGGGAAAGAGATTGTAATCCGAGACCCGCATGCCTTTTCTCGAGAGTTTCTCAAAATCATCCTTATCGAAGAAACGGCCGACGGTTTTAGATAGATAGCCTGTTCCAAAGCCCATTTGAAGCAGGAGCTCGTTTTCCTCTAACCCCCTGGACCTTTCCTGCAACTCCTGATAAAACTGCTCTAGTTCGTACAGTCCGTATTTTGCATAAAATTCCTTTTCCTCTTCTATGTAATCCTCCACATCTCTTCTTATATTTTGAAAAGCGCACTCCAAAATCCACTGGTTTCTTACGTTTTTGGAGACATTTCCGGTTTTGTTCTTCGAATCTATCTCAAACACGCCTTCTACCTTGATTCCGGGCTTTAAAACCTCCAGATACAAGGCTCTGGCTTGCTTACTGTCTTCCACGTTTTTCCCCGGGCTATTGAACCATTTCCTTTTGCCGGAGCAAATATTTAAAATCTTCATTTCGCAGATTCCCAATTCTTTTTGCGAGAGCGGCAGAGAATCGGAAAACCTGACCAATTTAAAAGGAGAATAATGGGGCTTCCCAAATAGCTCTTTTTCCGAAAAGTCGTCGAGCTCTTTTAAAGTTACATCTTTGTCCCCCAGGGCCTCTTCCAACCTCTTTTTATATCTGTTCTCTACAGCGTCCCATATTCCCCGGAGCAGCGCAGCCCTGAAAGCTCCCTTCAAGCTGGAACCGGGGATGTAAGGGCGGCCTGCCGTTTTGATGAATGAGATTATCTCATTTCCCACTTGCTGAGCCCCCAGAATATCGACTTCATAGCTTATAAAATCCTTCAATTGCACTTTGGGGGCATATTTTAAAACTTCATCCCAGCTAAACCGACCTTCCTCGCCTATCAAGCGGTAAAAGCTGTCGATGAAGCCCCGGTTGTTTTTGTTTGCATTCAGAAGCTTCCATACGTCGATAAAGGCCACCGTGTTGTTTTCCACCAGGTACTCAAAGCTTCTGCTGCTGTCCCCGCTGCCTATGTGCAGGGGGGATAGGATTTCTGCTTCGTATCTAAAGAGGCTTCCCAAACTTTTCCACCTCTCTTTCCCTCAAAGAGGAACGGTATAGGCCAGGCCGTATTTGTAAATTTTATGGAGCTTTCCTTCATCGGGCGTGACATCCACAATTGCGCCGCCGAAATGCCCGGCGGTGCCTTTAAAGACGCTCCCCTCCGCCAGCATCCTCACCTTTTTCCTCCTCGCCCAGCCCAAGGTCGGAGAATAGGCGTATCCTCCCCTGTCCAAAATCGAGTAGGCTGCCACGAACTCCGACGCCTTTTCGCCTTCAGCCGGGTAGTAAAGAGAAAGCAAAAGGTGCTTTTCGGAACAAGAAGAA
>QGUT01000033.1 GCA_003242255.1 Bacillota bacterium | reverse complement strand
ATTACATCAATTGCTTCTCTCCACAATAGTGATTTTGTCCATTGAAAGGCCTGTCGTTCGGGTTACTATGTCCGTAATCTGAGCCACTTCTTTAGTAGAGAGCCCTTCCGATCTGACGATCACGTTGGCCGAATCCCCTGAGAGAATTATGACGGCATCTTCAAACCCCTTCGCTTTGATCAGATTTTCCACGTTCATTTCTTTTTCTACTTTTTCAGCCAAAGCGATGAGGTCTTTTTGTGCCTTATCCTTAGATTCCTGGCTGGCGTTGGGGTTGTTTATGATTTCGCGCAAATAATCGGCTTCCTGGCTCCTCAGACGGTCCCTCTCTAATCGATATTCCACAAAAAAGTCCCTTCCGCTTCCATTTGTTGAAATTACCGATTCGATATCGGTAGAATCTATGGAATCTTCGGTGGAAACTTTCTCGGCATCGGGAACGCCTGAATCTCTGTAAATTACTTTTGGGTAATTTCCCGACATCATCAAATACATAGAAAATACCAGCATGGCTACAAAAAAACTCAAAAGCAAAGTTCTGCGTCTGAACAAAATCATTCTCCATTACCCCCTGTTCATTTTGTAAATGGCAAAACTGTAATTTTATAAAGAGGAATGCCGAGCAACGTGGATGTAGCTTTTGTAATCCTATCTACAGTTTCCGAAGAATCTCCCCCTTCGGCCACTATTAAAACTCCCCTCACCTCAGGGGTCCCCTTTTTTACGAGGAGAGGCTCTTCGCGGCCCCCTTTATTGAGCAAGACCATTTGTTTGTTTACCTGAAGTTCAGTGGTAGTCCTGACACCTCCTTCTCCATCATTTTCCTCGGTGACCCTTTTGTTATCGATAGAATTAAAAGCCGGTTCCACATAGCCTTCGCTTTCAAGAGTAATCATTACCTCAACTCTCCCCACGCCCTTTATTTGAGCTAAAATTTGCTCTAACCTTTTTTCCATCTCCGATTGAAAAAGTATACCGTCAGTCTCTATGGTTGAATTGTTGGTAGCTTCAACCAGATTTACTCCTGGGATGTCCAGCGATTTTTCTTGGGACGTGATTTTTGTAAACGAAAGCAGCAGGAGTCCCATCAATCCCACTATTATCAACAAATTTAGATGGGCATTTTTATTTTTTTTAAGCTGATCCATCAAATTTTTTATGAATTGGCTTTCCATTAATTTCCCTCCACTTCTACCAAAATCTTGGCCTCGGGAATTTCGTAAAAAGCGCTTAAATATTGGGTAAGTTTGTTGATTTCAGCATCCTCCATAGGGCTTTTTAACGCGATGCGAACTTTTCGGATGCTTCCGTCTTGTTCTAATTGGACGTCCGCATTAGATATCTCCAAAAAAGTGAGCTGCTTCAGTTGCCTTAAAATTCTTTCTTCCAATTCTTTTTCATACAATCCCAGCGCCATTTTAATATTTTCGCTTTTTATTTTTTCTGCCTGACCGTAAATTAAGTTCTCGTCGAAATATCCCATCGCTTCCAATTGTTCCATACCATGTCCGATACTAATGGGAAAATTGGCTTTTAAGAGCAAAATAACAGGATTTAATATGGCAATCATCACTACTGTCCCCAGGATCACTTTTATATACTTTTTCAAACCGTTATCGGGCATGATCATATCCACCAAAAGCGTAAACATGGCGACCATAATTATCTGTTTTATCCACGAATTCAACCAAGCAACCACCTAATCACCTCAGCACCATCGACAGATTTCCAGAAACTAACACGATCGCAATGGCTATGAAGAACATCATCGCCACCGATGCTACCGAAATGAATATCAGAGTCAAGGAATTGCCTATGTCATTTAGGCATTTTACTATTGTATTTTCTCCCACAGGCTGGATTATTGCGGCGCTCAAACGGTATATGAATATAATGGATAGGATTTTAACAACGGGAAAGAGAGTTATTAAAAATAATATCAGCAAACCAATTAATCCCACAGCGTTTTTCAATATTAGGGAATAACCCACAACAGCGTCCAAAGCATCGGAAAAAATGCCTCCGACGATCGGTACAAAATTTTTCGAGGCAAATTTGGCTGTTCTTATGGTTATCCCGTCAACAGTGGCAGCTGTAGCTCCCTGGATCACCATGACGCCTAAAAAGACGCTTAAGAAAAGCCCCATTAAAAATACGCATAATTGCCTCAAGAGATGGGTGAGTTGAGAAACGTGAAAACTGTCAGTAATATTGTTTACCAGGCTCAAAACCGAGATGAAGAAGATGACGGGCAAGATTATATCCTTAATCCAAGTGCTCGCAGCGGTGATCCCGATGAAAATAAGCGGACTGAAGACTCTGACAGATGCTACCCCTCCTACAGCGGCAAGAAGTGTGAATACGGTGGGCATCAAAGCCTGCACAAAGGAAACCATCCTATTTATGGCTCCTTTACCCGTTTCGAGGGCAATTGTAAAACTTTGAAGGGCTATTATTATCAAAACGAATAATACCACGCTGTGGGCCATCCTGCCGATATTGTCTTTTTCAAAGCCATGGTGAAGGTTTTTCAATACAGCGCAGATCAACGAAAGGGTAATCAACTTTACCAGCAATTTGTAGTTGGCAGAAATCTCGCGAAAAACGTACCTCAAAATTCCCCCGAATAAAGACTTAAAATCTATGTTTCTGTTTTCCCTCAGGGACCTCACCATATCCTCAAAATCACTTAAGGGGAAAAAGTTGCCGTACTCCCGGTTGAATTCCCTTATAAAATCGTCGATCTCTTTGAGGTCAAGATTTTTTATCTGTTCTTCTATTTCATCGGCTAAAACCCAGGGCGCAGGTATCAGCAAAACCAAGATCAATAAGATAAAAATTTTTTTCAAATCGATCACCTTTTCAAGGAAGGATTTTCAGCAGTAGTTCAAGTACCGCCATGACAATCGGGATGGACAAAAACAGTATCAGAATTTTTGCGGCGAATTCGATTTTAGCTGCTATGGAAGAAGAACCGGCATCTTTGCAGATCTGAGCGCCGAATTCGGCCACATAAGCGATACCTATGATTTTCAGTATCGTATTCAAATATAAAAAATCGATGTTGGCCCTCGCTGCCATGTTTTGAAGGACAGCTAAAGTTGAGGAAATTTTATTGAGTACCAAAAGGAAAATTATAGTGCCGGCTACTATACTCACCTGCAAGGCCATTTCAGGCCTTTCTTGTCGCAACAGCACTGCGAAAACCGTCGCCATCAGCCCTATTCCAACAATTTGAATGATCTCCATACCTACACTCCTCAATAAAGGTGGAACATGGATTTTACATTGTCGAAAAGACGGCTTATCAATTGAATGACCATCATGAGTACTATTACTACCCCGACTAGAGTAGTCATTTGGGCCTGCTCCTTTCTCCCCGCTTCATCGAGGACTTTGCTCAAAATCGAAATCACTATCCCTATCCCTGCTATCTTAAATAGAACGTCCACATCCATTGGTAACACCTCTCAAAATAATCTAATTTAATACAGCAAAAGGACCAGTGTCAGGCCGGTTAGAACTCCCAGATACTTCCACAATTTTTCGTTCTTATTTTTTTCTTCCACGGCCAGGTTTTCCTGTTGCTTCAATTGGGACATGGCCATCTTTAAATTTCTCACCTGATCTTCTTTATCCGATGAGCCGAGATATTTGCCAAAGGAAATAAGTATTTCAAAATCCGAATCGTTTAGCGGCATTTGAGATCTTAACTCGTTTAGCGAAATTTCCCAAGCCTCTGACGCAGTATATCCTTCCAACGAGAGCAGAAGCTCGCGGACTCTCTTTAAGAATGAAGAAATTATCGGATCGCATCTGTTGCCCACGCGTTCTAAGGCTTCTGGAAGAGGAGTCTGCCCGTAATTGATCTCCGTCTCGAGCATCGAAAAGGCAGTCTGAAAATTTCGGAGAGTTTTGGGCCTGTGCTGGTAATATCCTGCCATAATAAAACCGATCATAGTGCAAGAAAAAATCACCAGTGCGCTTCCGACCAATTTTAACATGGCACAACCTCCTCCTTTTTATTTCTTTCGTAAATAATTCTAAAATCTCTTCCGTCCACCACTTTTTCTAAAGTTCCTATTCCCTTGCTGAGCCCTAAAACCAGATATCTATCGAAGAATTGATTTTCTATCAACCTTCGTATAGTGGGTCTTCTTTTCAAATCATCTAAATCCGAGCCGTGGGCAGTTGCCAAAAGTTTGACGCCCGCATTTACAGCCTCTTCCAAAGCTTCAACATCTTCCTGCCGTCCGATCTCGTCGGTCGCTATAATATCCGGCGACATAGACCTTAAAAGCATCATGATTCCCCACGCTTTCGGACATCCGTCGAGGACGTCGGTACGAATGCCCACATCGTTCTGGGGCACCCCTTCGTAACAACAGGCTATTTCGGATCGCTCATCGACAACTCCAACTTTAAAGCCTTTCAGACCAAATTCGGGGTTTCCGCAACTTAGTTGTCTTATTAAATCCCTAAGCAATGTCGTCTTGCCCGCTTTAGGCGGCGATATTATCATGGTGTTCAAAAATTCCCCTTTTTCATTTATAACGAAAGACATGGCCTCATCCGCAGCTCCTATAATTTGCCTGGCTATTCTTATGTTAAAGCCGGCCACGTGCTTTATGGTTTTGATCTTTCCCGCTTCCAGCACCACTTTTCCAACGATACCTACCCGATGTCCCCCTTTCAAGGTAATGAAACCGTTCTTTATCTCGTCCTCCCAGGCATAGACCGAACCTTGACTTATCAATTGAAAAGTCTTTTCTGCATCGCTGTCGGACACTATGTAGGCATTTTCTAAATCTTCCGTGGCCGAGCCATCGGGCGTCACCATGTAGTCGGTCCCACCTTCGACCACCATAAGTGGTCTTCCCCGACGCAGCCGTATTTCTTCCACTTTCTCCAGTTTTTCTGGAGGCAAATTAAAAATAGCGGTTCTTATAGCCGGTGGGAGTATCGGCGATATGTGTTTTTCTAATTTTTTTAAAAAGTTCTGTTCCCCTTGCCTTTGCAACCTCTTGTCCCTCCTCTCTTAAATTTATATTTTTAAACCCCTGGCAATATGACAGGAGGGCATAAAAAAAAGAGGGCCTTTCGACCCTCTTCTTACTCCTTTTTACTTTCAATCGTTGTCTTCGACCTTAATTTCAGCATTGCAGTTCGGGCACTGGGCTTTTCCTTCTTCATCAACCAGATCTTCGTCTATGAATATTACCTCATGGCATTTGGGGCATTCGATCTCGATCAAATCCTCGTCCAAATCGTCGTACTCATCTTCCTCGTCAAAATCCTCATCGTAATCATCTTCAAAATCATCGTCGAAATCTTCCTCATAATCCTCGTCGTAATCATCCTCTGAATCGTAAAAATCTTGTTCCAACTGCCCCAGATCTTCATCGATGCTTTCCACGTATTCTTGGGTAGCTTCGGAGAAAGCCCTCAGATCATCGATTGCTTCGGCCATTTCTTGCAGCACATCTATTATTTCCAAGAGCAGCCTTTTTTCTTTGGACTCATCCAAGCTAAGTCCATCAGCCAAGCCTCTGAGATACGAAACCCTCGACAATAAATTATCCATTTCGTTTCCTCCTTATATTTTTTTATACGCGGCTTAAATATTCACCAGTTCTAGTATCTACCCTCACCACATCGCCCTTTTCTATAAATAGAGGCACCTGAATTACCGCTCCCGTCTCCAAAGTTGCGGGTTTTGATCCGCCGGTGGCAGTATCGCCTTTGAATCCCGGTTCAGTATCCACCACCGTTAGTTCTACAAAAGTGGGCAGATCAACGCCAATCGGCACTCCTTCATAAAACATTACCATAACTTCTAGGTTTTCTTTTAGGTACAGCACAGCATCGCCCAGTTGCTCCTTGCTGAGGGGAATCTGCTCATAAGTTTTGTTATCCATAAAATAGTATGTATCACCATCTTGATATAAATACTGCATACTTTTTCTTTCTACGACCGCCCTGTTCAATTTTTCTCCAGCTCTGAAGTTTCGCTCAAAAACCTGCCCCGTCTTGACGTTTTTTATCTTCGTCCTTACGAACGCAGCTCCTTTACCGGGCTTTACATGCTGAAAATCCACAACCACATAAACTTCTCCATCAATTTCAACGGTTACACCAGGTCTTAAATCATTGGTGGAAATCATGACTATACCTCCATTCATTGAAATTTTTTAGTTGTTGTTATAAGCAAATTATATCCTTCGGCGATTGGGTTAAATCTATGCAACCATCATCAGTGACTATTACCAAATCTTCAATCCTCACGCCACCGAAGCCTTCCACATAAATTCCGGGTTCAACAGTGACTACCATGCCTGGCAAAAGGCTGGTATCGCCTTTTGGACTGAGTCGCGGGCCCTCATGGATTTCCAATCCAACCCCATGGCCCAATCCGTGGCCGAAATTTTTGCCGAACCCGTTTTTTTCTATAAAGCTTCGGGCTGCATTGTCCACCTCTTTGCAATGAACTCCTGCCTTTATGCATTCTATTGCTCTTCTTTGCGCTTCTAGGACTATATTGTAAATCCTTTCTCTTTCTTCATCCACCTCGCCCAAAAAAATCGTCCGAGTCATGTCCGAGCAATAGCCATTAAATTTTGCGCCAAAATCTAATGTTATAATGTCGCCGACTTGCAGCTTTCTCTCGCTGGGTTTTCCGTGCGGGAGCGAAGTCCTGGGCCCTGAAACAGCTATTGTCGGGAAGGCAATTCCATCGGCACCACTTCTTTTTATGAAGTATTCGATCTCAAGGGCAATGTCGGCTTCAGAAACGCCGGGGCGGATATAATCTAAAATATGCGAAAAGGTCCTATCGGTAATGGACTGAGCTTTTTTTATAAAATTCAGCTCCGTTTCATCCTTGACCGTCCTTAAATCTTCCACCATGTTCTCGGCGCTCAGGATGTCAATGCCTGCAAAAAAGTTTTTCATTTCTTCATAGGCCTTTAGTGTGATATAATGCCCTTCGACGGCAACTTTTTTAGCCCCCATCGATTGTAGTTCCTGGGCAATTTTTTCGTAAGGAGAAATTTTATATTTCAACTCTATTATTTCCGCTCCAGCCGATTTGTCTCTTGCTTCTTCGACATAACGAAAATCGGTAAAAATTATATGGCGATCTTCGCCGATCAAGAGAAAACCTTCCCCATCAAATCCGGAAAGATAATATTGATTTTCCGGTTTGACCACCAGAATCGCATCAAAACCTCTATCGGTTAACTTCTGGCGCAGATTTTCTATTCTCGATGAATACATACGATACCCCCTGGTTTTCTCCAGAAAACAAATTTATAACAAATTTATATTACCATATTTCACCCTATTTGAATAGGTACTTTTGGATACCTTTTTACTGAAGCCCATCTTGATCCAGCAAAGGACAATAAAACAGATATATGGTCATTTCGCTTCTCCACAGTTCATCAGCTCCCGAAAATTCTAACGATACTCGACCTAACTGGCTTATCCTCTCAAAACTCTCCATGCGACTTAAAAACCTTATTAAAGATTCCTTTTGACCTTTCAATGTAATTTCGACAGGGATAGATTTTACCTTACTTATACCAGTCTCCGCAATTTCTCCCGGTTTTATACTATAAAGGGTAATATTTTCGGCTTTAGCCCAATTTTCCAATTCTATAATGAAATCTGTTATTTTCTCTTCAGTGGGAAGTTTAGATAAACTATTTTTTATCCTGTCGCTTATATCCTCTTGGTTGGTATAAATCCCCTGCAAAAGAGCAAAAATTTCCCTTTTCTTTTGCGCTTCGGCCTTCATAGCTAAGTACTCTCTCATCCGCCCGTAGCACGTTTTGTAAAATGCAACATATATGCACGTTAAAACAAAAAGCATCAATAGAATTTTCTCACGTCGGGTCAACTTGATATTCAATCAAATCATTCCCCCGCATATATACCATTATTTCGAAGGTGTAGAAATTTTTTCCCGATTCTCTTTTTATAGATCCGAGTTCTACTTTATAAAACTCATCATTATTTTCTTCGAGTTTATTAACTAAAAAGATTATAGATGAATATTCGGAAGAAAATCCTCTTATCACGCCTTTTGTTCCATATATGTCCACGGAAGTTAAAGAGGTGCCAGGAGGGGGTGTTTCAAATATTTTCTTGAGGCAGTCTGAAATTATCATTCTATCTTTCTGCAAGTTGTCTATTATTTTCGTTCTTGCCTTCAAATCCGCATAGAGTTTTTCTGCGTCTTTTTCATGCCCGAGAGAAGAGCGATAAAAGGAAATGGATCTGTCCAGTTCTTGAATTTCATCGTTTAATTCCAATAGCAGAGCGTTGTATTTTAAGATACTGTGAAACGTTAAGACCAATACAGCAACTCCCGAGAAGAAAAGCAAAAGCTTTATGATCCTTTTTCTTCTACTTTTAAAGTACTCTTCGGGGATGAGATTCAATCTGTGCATTAGAATGCCCCTTTCAAGGCATAACCTAAGGCGCACGAAAATTCCATTTTATCGAATCCGCGATCAATTTTTATATGGGGAAAATCGAGTTCGTCGGCCAGGAATGTTTCAATTTTGGTCTGATTAAAGAAATATTCTCTCAGCCCTGACAATTTTCCCCCGCCGCCAGTAAAAACGACGGTTTCGACTTCCTCGCCATTTATTTGCCTAAAATGCTTGATACAATTTACTATCTGCAGGGTCAAATGGTCCAGCAGCGGAACAAGACACCTTTTGACTTTGTCCCGATAATCGCCGGAATAAATTTTAATCGATTCAGCCTCCGATTCATCGATAGAAAAAAATTTAGCTAATAAACTGGTCATGTCATCGCCACCTAAAAGCACCGAATGAGAAAAATCTACCCTGCCCCTGTAAAATAGGGTAATCTCGGTCCTCACAGCCCCGATATCTACGACGGCAAAATTTTTTTCCGGAAATAAAGACGTGAACACCCGAGAAATCGCAAGAGGATAAACATCTATAGCTTCAAGGGCTACTCCGGATTCTTTCGCGAGATATAAGTAATCCATCACGTCGTTTTTCGGCACCGCCGCCATTAAAATCTCGAAAGTGCGGTCGGTAGCTTTTGTTATTTCATAATCTGCAACGTACTCTCCCCCTAATTCTTTCAACAATTCTCTTTTCTCCCAGAAAATAGCTTGCCTTAGTTCTCTTGATTTCATTTGAGGCAATTCCGTTTTTCTGTAAAGGGCCCTGTCATTTGGAATCCCTATAACTGCCTTATATTTTCTCAAATCACCTTTTATAGAATTAAATGCGGCTAGAAGATTTTCGCTTCGTTTTACAGACCAAAAATTTTTTACGCACCATTGGTTTTTACATTTTTCCACCTGAACGACCTTTATACTTTTCCTTCCCACGTCGATACCTGCGAACTTCCGGCAATTTAACATGATTTTCACCTTTTTTAGTCAATGACGGGGATTTTTTTGAACCACTTCTATAGCTTTTAATATTTCTACCACCGCATTGGTCCTAAATTGCTGATTTAAAATTTCCGTTTTTGCATAAACTTCGCCGGTCTCAGATACCACGTACTTCGGCGGCAAATGGTTTAACGCTATGGCTGCCACATCGTGCCTGCATCTTTCACAGGTACATGCACCTTTTTCTTTCAGCAGTTCATCCAGGAGCAAAAAAACCACGTTTTCCATGTAATTTTTTAGATATAACTTTTTATCCATCCTATTTCCCTCCACAAATTTAAGGCTTTATACCAATGACCGCTCCGATGGGGGTTACTGACGTTTGTAAAGTAATCCCCCTCTCTCTCCCGGCCTTCAGCACAATTTTTACTGTTTTAGTCTCGGGATTTTGGTAAAACTCGATAAAAGACAACTCGGCCACCGGATTTTTTCCTCCGTTTTTTTCCCGGTACAGGGTGCCGTACTGCAGATAATAGTAAACTTTAGAATTGTCGGGCATTTTTATTTCTACTTTGCTTTTCGATACCACTCTTACATCCTTTGCCTGCCCTATAGCTACGGAAAGCCTGTATATCGCATAGCGAGCATTTTGCAGATCCGACGACTCGTCCAGAGTTTGCCTGTACATTTTCAGGCCCGAACTGATCAATGCATAAGATGCCACCAGTAGCAAAGATAAAAGGGCCGTTGTCAAAATAACCTCGATCAGCGTCATTCCCTTTTCGTTTTTTCCAGCTTTAAAAATTCCCACGATAGGTGACAAGTCTAACCTCCTCATTGCTCGGCGTTTTCACTTCAACGCAGATTTTCACCAGTGTTTCGTCAATCTTTTCAATTTTTCTGCAGATCCTAAATTCCATTGCGTTTAATTCAAAAATTTCTTCGGCGAACCCCTTCGCATTTTGAAGTTCTTCGAAAGGAAGGCCCTTCATTTCTTCTATTTTTTCCTGGGCCAGCAATGTGGCTGCCGTAATCTCCTGGCTTAGTTTAGAGGCAAAAAAGCTCTGGGCAAAAAGGCCTAGCACTGAAGCGACAACTACTCCAAAAATAGCCAGAGCTACTGCTATCTCGACCAAAGTGAAACCCTTTTCTAATTTTCCATTATTGCGGTGCAGCTTCACTGATCCTCACTCTTCCAGTCGCCACGGTTATTATTATATAAATTCTTTTGTGCTGATTTTTTATTGCTACAGTACCCCCTTGCTGTGGAGCTCCCGAAGGAGTGAACTCCAGAGTGTTGTCGGGGAAGTTAGTCCACAAAAGGTAAACCCCTTTGGGCAAAAACACTCTTTTTGCACTGAGACCTTTAGTAATTTGGTAATTATCTTGCCGGTACACGTCAAACAGGACCTTGTAGTTTTCGCCTTCCGAGATGGACTGCTGCTGCACAGTTCTTATATCCTGGGCCATTTTTTGAGCGGCCAGCTGCAGCTTGAAGTTATCCAGCACATCTTTTACGTTCGGAAGGAGGAGAAAAAAGAGGAGGCAGAAGATCGCCGTCGCCGCTAAAGTCTCTATCAAAGTAAAACCTTTCGAAGTCGTTTTGACCATGGACCACCTCGAGAGATAAAATTATTTTTTTTGAGTTACCTCCAATGTAAATTCGATGCCGTCGTCGCAACTATAAGTTATTTGAAATTTACTAGTCATCTTTTCCCAGCTTCTTTTACTAATGAATTTATCAACTAGCTCTTGTTCAAGTGCATCGATCCCGCCTATCGGATATTTCTCGTTTATCGCATAGTACATCTCTAAAGCGTTTTTAATGATGGCTTCATTAGCCTCGGCTATCTCACCCCCGGTAACGTTTAGCAGGCCCGATACGCTGGGCACAACAATTCCCAAAACCAGAGCAATGATAGCCATAACAATGAGTAGTTCTATCAAAGTAAATCCCCGTTCTCCTTTATTCGCCACAGGCATCCCTCCGGTTTTTCCTTAATTTAAAAAACGGTGTACAAGCGAAACATCGGGAGAACAGCCGATATTACAGCAAAGCCTATCACTATGGACATAAAAAGAATCGCCAGAGGTTCTATTAATGCTAAGATTCTCTGCTGTAAGGTGCTTATTTCCTCATCGTAAAAGTCGGCAATTTTAAACAGCATTTCCTCGAGCTTTCCGGATTCTATGCCGAGTTGTAACATCCTCAACATGAAAGTCGGAAAAGCAGAACTTCTCAAAGAATTTACCAGAGCCTCTCCCTTTTCCATATTTTCTTTTGCTAGCTGCAAATCCCTCTTAAATACAGCATTGCTCATATTTTTCTGGGCCAGTTCAATAGCTTTGATCAAAGGTATGCCGCTCGAAAGCAAAATGGCCAAAATCTTGCAAAAATTAGCTGTATTATTGTGCTTTATCAAAAGCCCCAAGATCGGCAAATTTAGTATAAACTTATCAACTTTGTAAGCAATCTTCGGATCTTGCATTAACCAATGTCGGAGACCCAGTATCGAGATAAAGACAAAAATCATTAAAAGGGCTAGTTTATTAAAATTGGCTGCAACGGCTATAAAAATCCGCGTGGGCAGCGGAAGGTGGATTCCAGCCTGCTCAAACATATCAGTGTACAACGGCATTAAGGTGTTCGATAAAAAATAATAAACGGCTAAGCTCACGAGGCCCAAAAAGGCCGGATAAACTAAGGAACTTTTATAACGTTGCCGATATTTTGCGATTGTTTCGAAATACACCGCTAGCTTTTTCAAAATTTCTTCTAGCCTGCCCGAAATTTCCCCCGTTTCTACGGCATAGACGAGTATGTCGGGGAAAATGGCCGGTTGATTTTTGAAAGCTTCCGACAAAGTAAAACCCCTGTTCAAATCCTTAATAACCTTTTTCAAAGTCTTCACCAAACTCGCGCGGGAAAACTGATTACATAAAAGAGATAGGCAATCTACAACCGGCATCCCCACCTGGAGCATCCCCGCCATCTGGCGACAAAAAAAGGCAAGTTCCTCGTACTTTTTATCAAAAGGAATATCCCCCAGTATATATAAAAAGGAGTAAAACGGATGTTTTCTGACAGCTATCGGGTAAAAGCCCTTTTTCTTCAATAATTCCACTATCTCTGTTTCTTCCTGCGATTCATAAATTCCCCGCAGTATTTCCCCTTTAAAGTTTTTCCCAAGGTAGTAATACACAGCCAATCGCGAACACCCTTTCTTTAGCTAGGGGAAAAAATTGCGTTGATTACTTCTCGCGGCGTAGTTATCCCTTCAATCACCTTTTTTACAGCCGTTTCCCGGATGCTGTTGAAACCCATCTGTTTCGAAACTTTTGTAAAGTCTTCGGTCAAATTACCTTTGTTTATCAATTCCCGATGTCCATGAGTGAGGAGAAGAACCTCAGCTATCACAGTCCTTCCGCTAAATCCTGATTTATTGCACAAATTACAGCCTTTCCCGCGATAAAGCTTCTGCTCTGAGCCTAACCCTAATGCTATTGAATCCTGCACTTCCGGCAGGTATTCTTCCTTACAATACGGGCATATTTTTCTAATGAGCCTCTGGGAGACTATTCCTATCAGGCTGGATGCCACCAGAGAGGGCTCCACGCCCATATCGAGCAATCTATTTATCGACCCTACCGCATCACCGGTGTGTAAGGTTGAAAGGACTAAATGCCCTGTAAGCGCAGCTCTTACCGCTATTTCTGCCGTCTCCCTGTCCCTTATTTCTCCCACCATGATGATGTCTGGATCTTGCCTCAAAATTGAGCGAAGGGCCTGGGCAAAAGTAAGTCCGGCCTTTGGGTTTATCTGCACTTGATTTATTCCCTCAATCATGTATTCTACCGGATCCTCCAGCGTAACTATGTTTTTGGACGTGCTATTGAGGTGATTGAGCATGGAATAAAGGGTGGTAGTCTTGCCGCTGCCGGTCGGTCCGGTGACCAGAATCATTCCCTGTGGAAACTGGAGCATTTTGGTTATCAAAGCCAGTTCCGAATTATCAAAACCCAAATATTTCAGATCCAGTGTCATCCGCTGGTGGTTAAATATCCTGAGGACCAGCTTTTCTCCTCGAATCGTGGGCATCGTGGAAACTCTTATGTCGTAAGGGCGACCGTTAACAGAAAAATCGAAATGTCCATCTTGCGCAACCCTTTTTTGCGCTATGTCCATACCGGCCATTATTTTGATCCTCGTAATTACGGACTCTAAAAGTTCTTTCGGCCATCGGATGATTTCGAACAACTCTCCATCTATGCGGTATCTAACCAATACATCTTTTTCATAGGGCTCTATATGTATATCGCTGGCGCCTTCCGAAATTGCCCTGAAGAGAACGGTATTGACCAATTTTACTATTGGAGCACTATTTTCCTCGTCCAAATTCACGTATGCAGACTCCTTCTGTGGTCTTATTCCAATATCATCTAAAACCTCTTTTATAGAATCTTTGGCCGAATAAAAAATTTCTATCGCCCGCTCTATCTGAGCTTTGGAGGATATGGCCACTTGGATCTCTTTCCCAGTTATAATCCTCAGGTGGTCAATAGCAACCACATCTAGGGGATCACAAAACGCTACCGTCAGGATACCTTCATCGTACTTGACTGGAAAAACGTTATATTTCCTTGCAAGGCTTTCCGGAAAGAATTTTGTTATCTCCGGATCGATTTCGTAAGAGTTTAAATCGATATGGGGTATCCC
>QGUT01000032.1 GCA_003242255.1 Bacillota bacterium | reverse complement strand
TCCCGGTCGAGGTCGAAATAATCCTTTATAAATCCGACCGAATCCTCGCCTCCATTGGTGATTACCCTCAATGCATCTCCATGTTGATAGGCTTTTATGACGAGGTCCCCTACTATCCCCAGGTAGCCCCCATCTTCCAGCCTGTTCCAGCGAAAAGCCTGGCCGCATTCGGCGGTGGCTTCAAGATCGAAAGGTCCTATTCCCGTAAACCTTACCTCCATTTTTAATTCTTCTCCTTTTTTCTGAATCTATAGGAACGTACCCGTTTACATTTTACATAAAAAAACGCCCGGGGTCTATCCCGGGCAAATGACTACTCGTATTTTTCCCATTTCAGCACTTGGGAGAGCGGTTTCTTGGGAGGATTTGGAGTCTGATTCGTGTACCCAATAGCTACCAGAGAAATGAGCTCGTACTTTTCGGGAACATTAAGAAGCTTTCTCACATCTTCGGCGTAATCTTTTCCGTGGCCGGCTACCCAGCAAGACCCCAGCCCGTGAGCCTTTGCTGCCAGAAGGATGTTCTGGGTCGCCGCCGCTCCATCTTCCACCTTGTATTTGCTGTCCTTTTCGCAGAAGACTGCGACGCAAGCTCCGGCGCTGGCTATGAATTTTCCGTAGGTGGCGAGCCTGGCTATCGCGCTTTTTCCTTCTTCGTTTGTCACAACTACGAATAACCAGGGCTGGGTATTATTCGCACTGGCAGCGAGCCTTGCGCAGTCTATGATGTCTTCCAGTATCTCCTTTGGAACGGGTTTTGCCTCATACTGGCGGACACTCCGCCTTTCCTTTAACACTCTGATAGCTTCATTCATACTCCTCACCTCATGCTTTTTTTACTCCTAAAAGGGCTTTGTGCCCATTGATATCCCACTGGCGGGAAAAGCTGTCTTCCGGCGGGGCCACTTTCTCCACGGAAATTGCCAGAGTATCGCTCTTGATTTCTTCGCCAAAAACGTCCATCGCTTCGTCTATGGCAGCATCCGCCTGGTAGTAGATGTAAATCTTGTCCTCCACTTCGAAACCTGCCTCTTTTCGCATGTTCTGAATCTTGCTGGTAAGTTCCCTGGCCAGTCCTTCCAGCATCAGTTCGTGAGTAATGGTGGTGTCCAGCACTACATAGTATCCGCCTTCACCTTCGGTGCAGAAGCCCTCCTTGTCCTGGGCCCTGATGTCGAGCTCTTCCTGGGTGAGCTTTATCTCCTGGCCCTGGACGTTTATGGCGACCTCGCCTTTTTCCCTGGCCTCTCTTATGAGTTCGGCCGCATTGGCTCTGGAAATTTCCCGGGCAATAGCGGGCATGAGCTTTCCGTATTTGGGCCCCAGAAGGTCAAAGCGGGGTTTTAGCATGTAGGTAAAGTACTGCTCGGCCATGTGGATGTATTCGATATCCTTTATATTCAGTTCTTCTTTGATTATATCGGTCAGGTCTTTCAGGAGTTCTTCGTCCTTGGGGTTCCTGAGCTGTACCATCATCTTGGAGAGGGGCTGGCGGTTTTTGATCTTTGCCTTGTTTCTCGCAGCCCGGCCCAATTCCACGATTTTCCTCGCCATTTCCATCTTGTGCTCGAGCTTTTCGTCGATGAGTTCCTCATGCACTTCAGGATAATCGCAGAGGTGGACGCTCTCGGGGGCGTCGGGGTAAGGAGCTCTCACCAGGTTCTGGTACAGTTCTTCGGTTATGAACGGAACGAAGGGCGCCGCCATCTTTATGAAAGTGACCAATGCTTCGTAAAGGGTAAGGTACGCCGCAACCTTGTCATTATCCATTTCCGACTTCCAGAATCTCTCCCTCGAGCGGCGGACGTACCAGTTGCTCATGTCGTCCACCAGTTGCTCTAAAGCCCTCGCGGCCGCCGTTATGTCGAAATGGTCCATGCTTTCCCTGACCTTCTTATTGGTGCTGTTGATCCGGGAGAGCAGCCACCGGTCCATTTCGGACCTCTCTTTCGGGTCGAGGGAATACTTCCTGGGATCGAAATTATCGATGCTGGCGTAGAGCGTGAAGAACGAATATATGTTCCAGAGGGTGCCCAAAAATCTCCTCTGGGCCTCGCTCACGGCCTCCTTGTAGAAACGGCTCGGCATCCACGGCGGGCTTGCCACGTACAGGTACCACCGCATGGCGTCGGCTCCCTGTTCTGAGAGCACTTCCCAGGGATCGAGCACGTTGCCCTTGTGCTTGCTCATCTTCTGACCGTACTGGTCTAGGACGTGCCCCATGACCAAGACGTTCTTATACGGCGATGTATCGAAGAGCAAAGTCGAGATCACGAACAGGCTGTAGAACCATCCCCTGGTCTGGTCTATGGCTTCGGAAATGAAGTCGGCGGGGAAGCGCTCCTTAAACACCTCTTCGTTCTCAAAAGGATAGTGGAACTGGGCAAAGGGCATGGAACCCGAGTCAAACCAGCAATCTATGACTTCGGGGACGCGCTTCATGTCGCCGCCGCAGTCGGGGCATTTTAGTATTACTTCGTCCACGTAGGGCTTGTGCAGTTCTATATCTCCGATGGGCAGCTTGCTCATTGATTTTAATTCTTCGATGCTACCCACGGCGTGCTGCTTTCCGCACTTCTCGCATATCCAGATGTTTAAGGGCGTGCCCCAGTAGCGCTCGCGGCTCAAGCACCAGTCGATGACGTTTTCCAGGAAATTGCCGAATCGCCCGTCCCTTATGTGCTCCGGGTGCCACCCTATTTTCTGGTTGAGTTCCAGAAGCCTGTCCTTTATCGCTGTTGTCTTTATAAACCAGCTGCTCCTTGCATAATAGAGGAGCGGCGTATCGCACCGCCAGCAGAAGGGGTAGGTATGACGGTACCTCTCCGATTTGTAAAGTACGCCTCTCTGCTTCAGATTTTTTATTATGTCCTTATCGGCATCCTTTACGAAAACTCCCGCCCAGGGGGCCACTTTCTCCGTAAACTTTCCCTGGCTGTCCACGGGCTGGAGCACCGGAAGGCCGAACTTCTGCCCTATCCTGTAGTCGTCTTCGCCGAAGGCCGGCGCTATGTGAACTATGCCCGTACCTTCGTCCATGGTCACGAAGTCCCCTGTTACCACGTAAAAAGCTCTGTCTTTATATTCTTCGAAGAAGGGAAATACGGGATTGTACTTCAGACCTTCCAGTTTCTTGCCGGGGAATTTCTCCAGAACACTGTATTCACCTTCTAAGACCCCCAGCCTTTCTTCGGCCAAAATCAGCTTTTCTCCGTTGTGCTCGACTTTCACGTAAGTCGCATCGTCCTTGACCGCCAGCGCCACGTTGGAAGGCAGGGTCCAGGGCGTCGTGGTCCAGACGAGGAAATAAGTATCGATTTCTCCTTCCAGCTGGAATTTCACAAATACCGACGGGTCTTCCACTTCCTCGTAACCTTGGGCCACCTCATGGCTGGAAAGGGACGTGCCGCACCTGGGGCAGTAGGGCACTACTTTGTGGCCTTTGTAGAGCAAACCCTTCTCCCAGATCTTTTTCAAAGCCCACCAGACCGATTCGATGTAGGTGTTGTGGTAGGTGACGTAGGGATTCTCCATATCTATCCAGAAACCTACCCGCTCGGTCATCTTTCTCCATTCCTGCTCGTAGGTGAAAACGCTGTCTTTGCATTTTTTAATGAACTCTTCTACTCCGTATTCCTCGATCTGGGGCTTTCCGCTGATTCCGAGCTGCTTTTCGACCTCCAGTTCCACCGGCAGGCCGTGGGTATCCCAACCGGCTTTGCGCTCCACCCGGTAGCCCAGCATGGTTTTATATCTCGGGATCAGGTCTTTCACGACTCTGGTGAGGACGTGCCCGGCGTGGGGTTTGCCGTTGGCCGTAGGAGGACCTTCGTAGAACACGTAGTGCGGTGCGTCCTTTCGATTTTCCAAGGTCTTTTCGAAAATCTTTTCTCTCTTCCAGAAATCCAGCACCTTTTCTTCGATGGGAACAAAGTTCATTGTAGGTTCAACTTTTTTGAACATTTAACTCCAATCCCTCCAAGTATAATCTTTCGCATTCCGTAAAAAAGAAAAATCTCGCCCCCTAAAGGGGCGAGACTGTTCCCGCGGTACCACCCTGATGGAACCGGGCTAAACGCCCGGCCCTCTCGTTGAAAATAACGGCTTGGCCGTAGGCTCCTACTCCTTCCGTTTCGGGCCTCGCTCCGGGGGGATTTTCAGCTGCCGGTAATCCGCCGGTCTCCCACCGCCACCGGCTCGCTTTGGGCTTTCCCGGCGCTTACTTTCCCCGTCATCGCTTTTGCATTCTCAGTTTTTTTCTAATATATCCTACTTTTAGGCCTTTGTCAACGTCTTTTCAGGCTTGTAAATCAAGGCTTCCTCGTCCACATAAAGTTCGCAGGGCATGGGCTTGTTTTCGATCCTCCCAAAGCCGCTCACCGTTTCTATGCGGTACATCGAAGACCTGTACCAGTTGAGCCTGGGTTTTACCTGAATAAAGGAATAGTCATCTCGGATGCTCCCCAGGAGGTAGTCCCAGTTGACGTAATGGTTAAAATTGTCGATTATGTCCGTTATGGCTACCCTGAACTTGGAAAGCAGCATCTGCTGGAACTCGTTCCACTTCTTAAGGGATGACTCGGTGCGGGTCAATCCAAAATACCCGGCGCATCCTTCGCCGGAAAGGGCCGAAAGCCCCCGCGTCATGCAAACTTCCAGGGCCTCCATGGTCTCCGGCGGATCGGTATTGAAGGTATCGAAGGAACCCACGAACTGGTCCGGGAGACTGTCCCTGAAGTCGTATTTAAAGGCTTTTACGGGCAAGTTTAGTTTTTGCGCTCTGTCATTAATGTAGTCCACCAATCTCTCGTCTATCTCCAGGACGACGATTTCCCGGGGCATCTTAGTTATAGCTGCCGCAAGGCTTAAGAGGTCATCGTCGCCGAGCACCAGAAGTCTTTTGCCTTCCAGGTCACCCCGTTCTGCCATGAGGGCTACCCTTGCCATGACAGTGGGGGTGGTAATGTATCCCTGGTCGTAATCGGCGATGGCTTTGGGGCGGTCTACCGTGAGTTCATCGAACTTCTGCATCCATTCCCTTATTTTGTCCATGGCGATTCCGCGGCCATCGCAGCTGGGGCACGTAAAATCCCTTCTCGGAGCTATCGAAACTTCCTTTATAAATTCCTGCCCCTTCTGGGTAATAGCAATCTCTCCGTTCGGCTCTATGCTTACAAAGCCCCTCTCCCAAAGAGCGTTAATAATTTCTGCTACGACGCTGAACGGTTTTTGAGCGTTGCACACTATTTCCCAAAAATGGGAGGAACTCGAAAGACATGAGATCACTTTTTCGACATCCCTTGCGGTGGTATCTACTTTCGTTCTAGCGGTCACTTCCTCCGAAATTTGCCTAACGTCCATGACCTCACCTCCATGCTCCTTACCGGGATGTAAAAAGGACCCTGCTTTTACACAAGGTCCTAAGCGAACGGCACTAATTATATAATCTATATTCTCTGATGTCAAGGGATTTCCCGGGTAAAGGGCTCAGAATTCGACAAATTAATGACGAAGAGAAGCGAAAAAAGAAAAATATTTCTATTACACATAAAAGTAGAGCGTCTTTCTCAACCACTCTTTTACACAGCTATGGGCAGCAGTATCCACGATAACAAGCAGGCAGAAATTATGCGGATGGTCATGCCCACTACCGCCGCCTGCATAGCCTCGCCCGCGGTCAGGTCCGAGTTCTGGGCCCATACCGCCGGAATCTGGGCCAGCGGGATCTGCAGGGGGAATCCAGAAGCGGCCAGGATAAAGGACCCTATGGCCAGGCGGGGAGGTACGTTCGCTATGTTCTCCACCAAGGTATTCATGGCCAGCGTCGGCGATACCAGAATGGACTGCAGTCCGGTCTGAGGATCTATGGAGAGCATCTGCAGGAATGCGGTCAATGCGCTCTCTATGGGTTTCCAGATTCCTATAAAGTCGAGAGCTCCCATCAGGGCGAATACTACCGCTGCTGCCGGTATGAGCAGCAGGAACAAAAGCTCAGCTCCTTCCCTGGCGCCGCTAAAGATGGTGGGCACTATCGGAGTGTTGGGGGTGAACTTCGGCATTTCGGCGACGTCCTTAAATTTTACGTCCCTGTATATGGTTTTGCTCAGCAGCAGAGGAACCAGTATTACCGGGAGGAAGAGTCCGACCACTATGATGGGGAAGGCCCATATTCCCCCTTTGGTGAAAGCCAGGAGGCCCAGCATGAAGGTGGAGAAGGATTGGTTGCCCTGGCACATAGTGGCGATGGCTATCTTCTGCTCGTCCTTGGTTGCTTCAGCTTTTTTGAGCGACGGAGCGGTTATGCGGCCCGCCGCATTTATATCCCCTAAAATGTTGTATATGGCGGGCACAATTACGAGGGGAGTGATTTTCATAAGCCTGGCTATGGGGGTGAATAGCCGCACCAATGCGTCAGTAAAGCCGAGTCTTTCCAAAATTCTTCCCGTCAAGACGCTGAGGATAATGGCGCTTCCCAGCGTCCCGGTGAGGTATACGTTCACCACGATCGGCACTACTCTGTTTACCATCGCATCGAAAATACCGCCAATTATGCCGGGGTTGACGAAGAGTATGACGAGGGAACTTAAGAGCAATACAAGGCCTACGATTTCAATGGTCTCCATCTTGCGAGTTGATGCGGGTAATTCTTTTTCTTGCAAAGCCATCGGATTTCCTCCTTTCTTATATTGAGAGAAAATTTTTTAAGACCAAATTAAAGCAGGTTTTACCCCACATCCCCCCTTTTTTTAATAAGGTAGTTTTCCGCTATATAGGCAGCGTAATCTTTTATAAAAGGTGATCCAAAGTGTTCCACGGGCACGGACGTGATTTTCTCCCTGAAAACGACTACCTTCACATCGTCGGGCACATAACTTTTTATGGCGTACGCAAGCGGTAGCCCGTTTTCGAATATCTCCATGGAATGGCAGTTGCCGCAAATGAAATTCAAACCTAACTCCTTGGCCTTGGATACCAGGCGGCTGTCTTTTTTGGACCTGCTAATGGTGGCCAGCACCGTGTCCGCTTCCGGGTGTTCCTTCTTTGCCATCTCCAGGTGCTCCGGCGTAAATCCCGTATGGGGGAAAATGTGGATTACTGTATTTACCGGCGTTTCCGGAGTCCCCACCAGTATTTCCCCCTTCACCGCCGTCACCGAATCGTATACTTCGCTGCAGCCGTACATCTCCTTCTCCCATTCGCTAAACTTCAATTCTTTCTCAATGTCCATCATTTTGTCCAGCCTGTCCAACATATCGCCAAGCGTCTTAATTCCTTCCAATACCTTCCCCACGTAGAGGATGTTCCCCGGCACTCCTCCGTACTTTATGTCGACGCGAAAAGCCCGGTGTCCGTGAATGTACGATATGCCCGGATGCAGGCCGTGAAAGGCCTCGTGCAGTTCGATGACGTTTATGCCGTAGAGCCCCAGGTAATTTTTCAAAGTTACACCGCCGGAGTTGGCCGCATCGGCTACCGGATGGTGGGCCACGATGAGGTCGACTCCGGTGGCCGAAGCCAGTTCGATACAGCTTTCGGTAAGGGTCATGAGAACCGCTATTTTATTTACCTCAGCCTCGGGGTCCCCGAATACCAGCCCCGGTGTCTCCACCACCGATTTTCCGGGAATGTCCGAAGATTTCATGACAACAAAAGGGTTCCGCCCGGAAAAAAGGTCTTCGGTGCCCTTCACAAGCCTTCCGCCGGTGATGTCATCGAGTGCCTTTAGTACATCTTTTACTTTGGTCCCCATTTTGATTAATCCCCCTTTTTAATGGAAAATAAAAAGGCCGCCAAATAAATACTTCCTCCTGGGAAAACCGCGCCACGTTCCACCACAGGGAAATGACGCGACCGTTCCCCTGTGAAGTATTTATTTGACGGCCTCGAGCTATCCTTTCGGATCTCTCTTATCCAGTCCTTGTATTAATTTGTACATTCACAAATTAAAAATATCACAATAATTATTTTTTGTCAATATAGTTTATTGTTATTTTCTTTAGAATTTTTTCTGGATAAAAATTCCTCTACCGGTTCCACTGTTATTATTATGGTGCCGGCCATCTGGTTTACGGGGTCGTAATCCTTCAAGATGCTCCTTATCCCAAGTCCCATGCTTTCTTCAAAGCTCTTTTTTAGTCTCACTTTAAATTCGTTCAATAGAGCCAGGTCCATAAGCCGCGCCGTGAGATTGTCTTTATTGTCCAGGTGTTTTAAAACCGAAATTCGCCGGTTCAGAGCGATGATCACTATCTTGTCCCCCATTATCTCTACTTTTTGCCAGTCCAGCCCCCTGCCGTACATCTCCTCGTTCACCTGGTTATTTAACTTCATAACTTCCTGTTTGAAATCCCCAATCTTTATCAAAAAAATACCCCCTTCATGGTATCCATTGTCATCCATTGTCAAAAGATCTTTTAAATGAATAAACTAATATAAAATACTGCTGTTTAAAGGAGGAATAGCCGTGGAATTCGGCGTTGAGCTATTTGCCAACAGGGCGATTTTCGTTTCCGATTACCACGAGGTTTCCCTGGGAATTCTTTTGAACGGCTCTTTATTGGACGACAGCCTGTCCAAAGACGCTTTTAACTTTAACGGCGTTATCCTTGGCGGGAAGAGAATTGCCGGGACAGGAAGAGAAATCGTGTATTCTTACAGGGACCTCGTAGAAATCTTCGAATCCAAACCGTCACGGCCTTTCTCGCTGCTCTACCTGGACCCCAGCGACGAGATCAAACTTGCCATTGATACCAATCTGTTCCTAGATCCGGGCCTTATGGCCCAGGATTTGACGATGAAGATATATTTGGGGAACAAAACTCAAGAGATTCCCCTAAACAGGTACGATGTCAAAATAGAATGGCCGAAGCGCGGATTTTTCCTCGTGGACCTGAGCGAATTCTTAAAGGCCATGTATTTTAACAGGACCTGCAGGGTTTAAAGATCATGCGACTATCCCGGCGTATATAAGCAACAACATGAGTATGCCCACTGCGATTCTGTAATACGCGAAGGATTTTAACGAATGGCGGGAAAGATACGCTAAAAACCTGTCCACCGCCAGCAGCGCCACGATGAAGGAGACCAAAAACCCTATTCCCAGCGCCTGCCATTCGAGGGCGCTTACCGAAGAAAATCCCTTCATCAGGGAATATACGCTGGCCCCTAGGATGGTGGGAATCGCCAGGAAAAAGGAAAATTCGGCGGCAGCTTTTACTGACAGGCCCGCAGCCATCCCCCCCATTATCGTGGAAGCGGATCGGGACATGCCAGGAAAGAGCGAGAGGCACTGGGCGATGCCTACTACCAGCGATTTCCCGGGGGTCATTTCCTCCAGGTCTTCGATGCCGTAGCGGCCGAAAAGGTTTTCGGCTAGAATCATGAGAATTCCTCCCACTATCAGGGCGATGGCCACCGTAAAGGAGGAAAAAAGGTAGCGTTCCACGTAATCGTTTACGAGCACTCCGATGACGGCCGCAGGCAAAAAGGCTATGAAGATATTCATCCAGAAGCGGAAGCCCCGCTGCCCGGGCAGGATCTCTTTAAGGGAATTTAATATTTTATTCCTGTAGTAGAAAATGACCGCCAGGATTGCCCCCAGCTGTATGACTATGTCGAACATTATGTGGAAGGGCGTTCCCTTAAAATCTATGAGGTCTCCTGCTATGATCAGGTGGCCTGTCGAAGAGACAGGCAGAAATTCGGTCAAGCCTTCAACTATTCCCATAATGATTGCTTTCAAAAAAAGCTGCATTTTTTATTCTCCTTTGCCACTTAACTTTAAAACTTGCGATGCAAGATAATATTATGTAAAATATATTAAAAAAATTCGAAGGAGGTATCTTTTTGGAAAAAACTTTCGCAATGGTAAAACCCGACGGCGTACAGCGAGGCCTTGTAGGAACCATCCTGCAGCGCTATGAACAAAAAGGTTTGAAGTTGGTGGCGGCAAAGCTCATGAACGTATCTCGCGAACTTGCCGAAGAGCACTACCGCGAACACGCTTCCAAGCCATTTTTCAACGAGCTCATCGAATACATAACGTCAGGACCTGTCTTCGCCATGGTCCTGGAAGGGGAAAACGCCATTAAGCTGGTGCGCCTGCTCAACGGAGCCACCAAAGTGGAAGAAGCACTTCCCGGCACTATACGGGGTGATTTTGCTACTTCCACGACCTGCAACCTCGTCCACGCATCCGATAGTCCGGAAAGTGCCAGCCGGGAAATAAAACTCTGGTTCCCCGAGCTGTAGTTATTTCATTTTCACCAGCTTCGGGTTTTCTATGATGCCGGGAATGCGGCCTCTCTTGGCCACCGGCTTGCCTTCCACCACCTTTATGTCCATGGTCATGTCTATCGGCGACGCCCCGGAAATGTAACTCCCCACTCCGAAAGCATCCGCGCCTGCCTCCGAAAGGTCCCTTATCTTTTCCGGGGTAAGGCCGCCGGACACAAATATTTTTACATAGTCGTAGCCCTTCTGATCCAGCCTTTTTCTGACTTCGTAGACCAGTTCTTTGGTAACCCCGCCCCTTTCGCTGGGGGTATCCAGGCGCACCCCTTCGAGGGCTTTACCCAGGGCTTCGGCCACCGCCAGCGATTCCTCCACCTCATCCTTGAAAGTATCTACCAGGATGATCCTCGGCGAGTCCGGTGGCATGATCTCGTTGTAAGCTTTTGCCACCGCCACGGTGTCCCCGGCAATGAGCATGGCCGCGTGGGGCACCGTACCCGAGGGCTCTCGGTTGAGGAGCTTAGCTGCCAGTATGCAGCTGGCGTTGTTGGCGCCGCCTATTACCGCCGCCCTTTCCATCACCGGCGCTACGGCGGGGTGCACGTGTCTGGCGCCGAAGCAGATCATCACCTTATCTCCTGCCGCCTCCCTGCACTCCCTGGCCGCTGTCGCCCAGCCGCTGGATTGGGCCAGAATTCCAAGCAGAGCCGTTTCGAAAATGCCGAATTCCCCGTAAGCACCTTTAATCCGCATGACCGTTTCTTTGGGAGAAAACCTTTCGCCCTCTGGCAAGGCATAGATTTCCACGTTTTTATCCTTCAGAAGGTTCAAGACCTCTTCCACGCCGCACATTATGCCGGCTTTCCTGGGAAAGACTTCTGCCACAACTTCTGAATTTTCAAGGCCCATGTGCCTTAAAATTTCCATCGTCTTTATGAAATATATGTCAGTGGTGACACCCTGCTTTATCTCTTCATGGGTGGCTGAATAAAAAGGCCTTCCTTCTTTTATTTTGAATTCTTTTACATCTGTTAGACTCTTTATTTCTTTCATAAAAAAACCTCCGCCTCAGATTATCGATTAGATTTTTGGTTAAAATCGTACAACCTCTTGTACCACGAATAAGCCTTTTTCACTTTTTGCACAAAACGCTTGGTTTCTCCGAAAGGAATGCAATCCGGGTTTTTATCCTTGTCGTAAATTCCGCTCTTTATCCACTCCCTGACATTGCCCCTCCCTCCATTGTAAGCGGCCAGAGCCAGATCGATATCTTCGAATTCTTTAATCAGCCCAGCAAGATACCAAACTCCTATGCGTATATTAATATCGGGATCGAACAATTTTTCTTCTTTGAGATTTTCAATCCCCATTTGCTCGGCAGCCCACCGGGCTGTGTCCGGCATGATCTGCATCAAACCCATGGCACCTTTTGGCGAAACCGCCTCCGGTGAAAAGTTGCTTTCTACTTTTATGACCGCCGCTACAAGATAAGGATCAACGCCGTATTCATCCGCATATTTAATTATACACTCTCTGTACTTCAGGGGGTAAAGGTATTTTAAAAACCACATCACGTTGCCGTAAAGCGAAAAAAGTCCAAACAAAATCAAGAGAACGATTGCTATGTTTTTCGCCGTGAATCTTCCCACTCTTTTTCAATTTCCCTCCATATCTCGTCCACCTGTTTTTGCGTTTCTTCTATGGTGCCGCTGTTATCTATAATTCTGGTGGCGAATTTTAATTTTTCCTCCAGGGGCATCTGGGCCCTTATTCTTTCCACAGCTTCGGTGTAACTTAAGGTGCCTTCCCTCTTTATGAGCCGGTCGATCTGGGTCTTTTCGTCTACCACCACCACCCACACCTCATCGGTCAGGACGTCGAGCCCTATTTCAAGGAGGAGTGCTGCGTCTATCACCACGACCTTCTCGTTTCTCCGTCTCGAAGCTTCCAGTTCTTCTTTTATCCTATCCACAATCCTGGGGTGGGTAATCCGATTGAGAAGCTTCAACTTTTTTTCATCGGAGAAAACTATTTTGCCCAGCATCTTGCGCTTTATATTTCCCGCTTCATCCAGGATATCTCGCCCGAAATGCCTCACGATATCTTCCCAGGCGGGTTTGCCCGGCTTTACTATATCCTTGGCAATCTCGTCGGCATCTATGATATAGGCACCCTTCTGGCGCAGCATCCTGGACACCGTGCTTTTTCCACTCGCAATTCCGCCGGTAAGACCTATGACTTTCAAAGCTTTCTCCTCCTAGCTTATTTCTTCCCAACTCTTCCCCACTTTAAAATCTACCACCAGCGGAACCTTAAGCGGTACAGCCGTTTCCATGTCCGATTTCACGATGCTTTTCACGACTTCCAGCTCATCTTGGGGCACGTCGAAAATGAGTTCGTCGTGGACCTGGATCAGCATTTTGGCTTTAAGCCCCATCTCTTTGAAATGGTTGTAGATCTTCACCATCGCCACTTTTATTATATCCGCGGCGCTGCCCTGGATCGGGGTGTTCATCGCTACCCTTTCCGCAAAGGACCGCAGGTTGTAATTTCTGCTGTTGATATCCGGGATGTAGCGCCTGCGGTTGAAAATCGTGGTCACGTATCCGTTGAGCTTTGCCCGGTTTATGGTTTCCCTTATGTAATCCCTCACCTTCGGGTATCTGTTCAAATAACTTTCTATATATTCTCTGGCTTCGCCGGTAGTAATCCCCAGGTTCTGGGCCAGGCCGTAATCGCTTATACCATAGATTATACCAAAGTTTACTGCTTTTGCTCTATCCCTCAGTTGAGAAGTTACCTTTTCCTGCGGAATGCCGAAAACCTCGCTGGCCGTCCTGGCGTGAATGTCTTCGCCTTTTACGAAGGCCTCTATGAGCTTCTCATCCCCCGAAAGGTGGGCGAGCACCCTGAGCTCTATCTGGGAATAATCGCCGGAAAGCAGCACGTGGTCCGGCTTTTCCGCCACAAAAACACCCCTTATCTTTTTCCCGATGTCGGTCTTCACGGGGATGTTCTGAAGATTGGGTTCGGTGCTGCTTATTCGCCCAGTGGCCGTTATGGTCTGGTTGAAATTGCTGTATACTTTCAGGGTATCCCGGTCCACTAAAGACAGCAGGCCGTCGGCGTAAGTCGATTTCATCTTCATCAAAAACCGGTATTCCAGGATCTTCTCCACAATGGGATGGGCGCCTTTCAGCTTTTCCAGCACTTCCGCATCGGTGGAATAGCCGCTCTTTTTCTTCTTTACGACAGGGAGGCTGAGCTTTTCAAAGAGCACCTCTCCCAGTTGCTTCGGCGAGTTGATGTTGAACTCCATTCCCGCCAGTTCATATATCTCACCGGTAAGTCTTTCCAGTTTTTCCCCGAATTCCGCAGAAAGCTTTTGGAGCTTGTCGGGGTCCACCCGGATGCCCGCCATTTCCATGTCCGCCAGCACCGTGCTCAAAGGCATTTCTACGTCTTTGAAGAGCCTTTCCATCTCCTGATTTTTGAGTTTTTCTCCCAAAACTTCTTTTAAAGGCAGGAGGAAAGAAGCTCGCCTGCCTGCATCTTCCGAACCACGAAGTTCCGCCCCCAGATTTTCAAAAATCAGGCTTTCCAGGTCGTATCTGGCCTTCGAGGGGTCTAGAAGATAGGCTGCCAGCATCGTGTCGAAATCGCATACGAAGTCTATTCCCTCTCTGGCAAGAGCAATCCGGGCGTGCTTGCCGTCGTGGACGATTTTTTCCGTTTCCCGGTCGGTCAGCAGCGCGAAAACCGCACTTTTAAGCCCCGAGTTTTCCCTCAGAGCTTTCTCCGGCACGAAATAGCTATTATCACCGGAAGCCGAAAGGCCGATGCCCGTAAGCCTAAGGCCGAGGGGGCTCTTGCCTTCCGTTTCCAGCACAATGCCCAGGGCTTTCTTC
>QGUT01000031.1 GCA_003242255.1 Bacillota bacterium | reverse complement strand
AGCTCTACCAGTGGATGACGTCAGTGAGACGCGAGGCTACAAAAGTAATAGAAGATATTTTGAGAGAAGGGATGGAATCGGGAAAACTGAGAGACATATCTCCCCGGATTCCGGCCATGATGCTCATAGAATCGTGCCTTATGGTGCTCTTCCCAGGGGCTTTGGAGGGCGATGGAGAAAAGCCGGATGAGATAAAGAATACTGTGATCGATGTGGTCATTAACGGGATTTCCAAAAAATAATATAATGCCAGAATTTAGTTGATTTTACCTCTCGCATCTGGTAGGATTTTGGCGAGGGGTTTTTTATTTTCATTTTTCTAAAAGGGAGAGGTGAAGGGTTGGAGATATTGGAATTAAAAGGTATTTCAAAGGAATACAGGAGCGGAAGGGGAACGGTGAAAGCCCTGTCCGATATAAACCTTGCGGTAAAGAAGGGCGAATTCGTGTCCATAATGGGGCCTTCGGGCTCTGGCAAATCCACCCTTTTAAACATAATAGGGTGCCTGGACAGGCCCACTGCCGGAGAATACTTTCTGGACGGGATGAAGGTGGACCGGCTGTCCGACGATAAGCTGGCCGAGATAAGGAACAGGTATATAGGGTTTGTCTTCCAGAAATTTCACCTGCTCCAGGGCCTGGATGCCCTGGGGAATGTGGAGCTTCCGCTGATATACCGGGGCATCGGCTCGGCGGAAAGAAAAAGGCGGGCCAAAGAGGCCCTGGATGCCGTGGGGCTTTCGGACAGAATGCGCCACAGGCCTTCGGAACTTTCGGGTGGCGAGCAGCAGCGGGTGGCGATAGCGAGGGCGCTCGCGCAGGAGCCGCTCCTCATCCTGGCCGATGAGCCCACGGGCTCTCTGGATTCCAATACGGGCCGGACCATAATGGAGCTCTTCCAAAAGCTCAATGCGGAGAGGGGCATAACCGTGGTTATGGTCACCCACGACAGGGACATGGCCGGTTACGGGCGCCGCATAGTGAGGCTCCTCGACGGCAGGATAAAGGAAGAAGAGTTTATAGTGAAAATGTAAAGGGGGTTATTCTGTGTACAAAAAGATTATAGCAGCCATTGTGATCGTAGCGGCTGTGACAGCCGGCGGATTTTACGCCATCAAGAGCCTTTTGCCTTCCCCTGACGAAGAAACCGGCGGCCCGATCTATGCCACCGCCGAAGTGATACGGGGAGACATAAGCGTGGGAGTGGAGACTTCGGGCCCGCTAAATCCCGGCAGCGGCGGAGGAATTTTTGTGCCTTACAGCATGGACGGGCAGGGCATGACAAGCTACATAATTGAAGAAGTACTGGTGGAGGAAGGCGATGTGGTACAGGCTGGCCAGCTCCTGGTGAGGCTCCGGGCCCCCAACATTCAGGGGGAGATAGAGACCCTCGAGCAGCAGTTAAAGACGGCAAAGGAGTCCCTGGCCGACAAGGTGGGCCTTAAACCCGAAGAGATATACCAGATGAATCCGTCCGAGGGCATCACGTTGAAGGCGCCGGTGAAGGGGAGGGTGATCGGCCTGAGCGTCAAGGAAGGGTCCGAACTGAAGCAGGGCGAAGTGGTGGCCAGGATAGTCGATGATTCCAAGTTTAAGGTGATAGCGAGGCTCAACCCGGGTGAATACGAGATAGCGAAAAACTGCACCAGGGCGTTCTTAAGGTTTAACCAGTTCGAAGGGGTCATCGAGGGCAGAATAACGGAGATAAACGACGAACCGGTGCCCGAACCCTCTTCCGGCACCAGCTTTGACGATGGGACGGAACCGCTCTACCAGTACGTGTACTACATGACCGTAGAGGGTGACAATCCGGGCCTGGTGATGCCTGAGATGACGGTCTACATAGGAGTGGCACCGGAAAGGGTAAAAAGTGCCGATGATCCCGGGGTGCTCTGGCTCAAATTCCCGTCAAAGGTGGAAGGTTATTCAGTAGAAGAGACCATCACCAGCACCGTCGAGGCCAGGGTCACGAAAGTGCATGTGAAGAACAGAAACAAAGTCAAGGAGGGAGACCCGATAGTATCTCTGGCCGGCACGGACGTGAGGGAGATGCTGGAGGACGAACTGGAAAAGATAATGGAACTGGAAGATAAGCTGAGAAGGCTCTACAGCCAGATGGAAATGCTGGATATTAGGGCGCCGATGGACGGCATAATTGCCAATATAAACGCCCAGCCCGGCAGGACGGTGCAGATGGGGGAGTGGCTGGGCAGCGTGTACAACGTGGACAACATGCAGATCTGGTCCCAGGTGGACGACGTGGACGTGCTTCTGGTAAGGCAAGGCTCCCCGGTGAAGGTGACGGTGGACGCCCTGCCGGGGAAGACCTTCGAAGGCGAGGTATCCTATATTGCCACTATGGGCAAGGACGTGAGCGGAATTACCAGGTTTGAAGTCCTGATCAACGTGAAAGGGTCCCCGGAGCTTCGGCCCGGCATGCAGGCGAGAGCTTACATAGAGGCGGGAAGCGCCAAAGACGTGCTGCTCGTCCCGGTGGAAGCCGTGTTCGAAGAAGATGGGCAGCCCTCGGTGGAAGTCCTGCAACCCGATGGGACCACCAAAGTGGTCCGCGTCGAACTGGGCCTCATGAACGACCGCTACGCCGAAATAAAGAGCGGCCTGGAGGAAGGGCAGCTGGTGGTGACGGGAAGCAGTGCGGACGTGCTTCCGGGGCAGCGCATAAAATCGAACGACATCCTGCCCGGATCGAACAATCAGGGCGGCGGAGGCCGAGATGATGGCTCCAATTCCGGCGACCAATGAAGCTGAGGGGGAATAAAAGTGAAGCTGTTTAAATCGTGGCTGTCCTTCTGGGTGAGGTTCTTCTTCGCCGCCCAGATGGCGTGGCAGGGGGTGACCATAAATCCTCTCCGGTCCGGGCTCACAGTCCTGGGGGTGGCCATAGGCGTAGCTTCGGTGGTAAGCCTCATGGGCATAGGAGAAGGGGCGCGCCTCGCTGTAATAAAGCAGTTTGAGAGCCTGGGCTCCAACGTCATCGTGATAAAGGCCCACGATGCCAGCGCCGAGTTTGCGCCGGAAGAGGCGGAAGAACTGGTGGAGAGAGTTTCCGGCTTGAAGTACGCTTCGCCGGTGGTCAACACCAATGCGGTCATGCGCTGGCGGAGAGCCAGGGGCCAGGTGGAGATAATCGGGGTTTCGGCCGATTTTCCCGAGCTTCGGGACCATAAATTGATAGCGGGCCGGTTTTTCACCAAGTGGCACGTGGAGCAGCGCTCTCCCGTGGCCGTGCTGGGGTACAACATAGGAGCGGGGCTTCTGGGAGGGAGGAGCCCCGTGGGCCAGACCCTTACGCTGAACGGCCAGACCTACCGGATCGTGGGGGTGCTGGAGAAAAAGGGTTCTGGCCAGGCCGAGAATATTGACGACAAGATAGTCATACCCTACACCACGGCTTTGAAAATAGCCGGCAAGAGGACGGTGGACGAATTATGGGTCAAGGCCGAGTCGGCGAAAGCGGCGGACCTGGCCATAGCCCAGCTTGGCAGGATCTACCGGAGGAAGCTGGGGCTTGATGTGACCGCCCCCAAAGCAGTGACTGGAGGCGGGCAGCAGGCGCCCGGCGTAGGTGCGGAATATCCGGAAGAGCCGCAGCCCTCTCCCCAGCCGGAAGAACAGCCCTCCCTGGATCTGGGCAAGGACATAATAACCATCACCAATTTAAACACGCTGGTAGAAGAAGCCGACAAGGCCAACCGGGTGATGACTTTGCTGCTCGGAGGAATAGCGGCGGTGTCCCTCCTGGTCGGGGGGCTGGGCATAATGAACATAATGCTGGTGGCGGTGACAGAGAGGACCGGCGAAATAGGCGTGAGGAGAGCCCTGGGAGCGAAGAAGTTTGACCTGCTCCTGCAGTTTTTGCTGGAGGCCTTTTACCTTAGCGGCATAGGCGCGGCGGCAGGCACGGCCTTCGGAATCTGGGGCGTAGATATCTTCAACCGGTACGGCTTTAACGCGGTGATAAGCGCCGATGCCATAAAAGTGGCGGTATTTGTCGCGCTAAGCTGCGGCCTGCTCTTCGGGGTGTACCCGGCGTGGACGGCGTCTTCCGTTCCCCCGGTGGAGGCCTTGAGGAGATGAAATCGGAAAAAGCTTTTGCCCTCATCAACGTGATCTTCGCAGCTTCGCTGCTCCTTTTGATCGGTGTTATGGTCATTGACATTATGTCGTCGGAATTCAAAAAGGCGTCTTATTTAAAAAATGAGTCAATAGCCTATTATATGGCCGAGGCGGGGGCCCAAAAAGCCCTCGCCCTTCTAAAAAAGGACCCGAGCTGCCAGGCGGGCGGGAGCGAGAGCTTGGGCGACGGGCATTTCGAAGTTTCCATCGAAAAAATAAGCCCCGGCAGGCTTAAAGTAGTTTCCCGAGGCTACGCCCGCCGGGCAAAGGAAGTCCTTTCGGTGGTGGTGGAAGTTGCGGAAACCGAAAGGGGCGTCGAATTGAACGTCATCTCGTGGGGAAGGGAAGGCAAAGAAGAAATATAGATTAAATTTCGCTCTTCCGGTCTTCGGGTTCCTTTATTAGAAAAGAGAGGAAAAATGAAGCGAGGAGAAGCAAGGCGCTGGTAAAGAAAGAGTAAGAAAGACCGAAGCGGTTGCTCATTACGCCGCCTAAAGTGGACCCCAGTACGAGCCCTATGGAGATTATGCCGTTGTACACTCCGAAGGAGCTCCCCTGGTTTTCGCTGTCGCCCGATTTGGCGATCAGCACGTTGCCCGCTACGGTCATGCCGGCGTTGAAAAATCCGAAGATAAACCGCAAAATGAGCAAGGACAGGATGGAATGGGCAAACCCCTGCAGGGCGGCGATGAGGCATCCGCCGATTATCGTCAGCCTGTATAAAGTGGTCAACGGGATACTCTTTATCCTGCCGATAAGAGGCGATGCGATGGCGGTGGATATCCCGATGATGGAAAAGACGAGCCCCGTATAAAACTCGGCGTTCTCCGGCACCATATTTCGGACGACCAGATTTAATGTGGGAATTATCGCCATCAAGGCTGCCTGTATAAGGAATCCGGTCATGAAGATCACAAAAAGCTGCCGGTTTTTTAAAGTATCGACGATGCTCTCCCGGATGGACCTGGAATTTCTCTCGACGGGCGGCTCCTTTACACCGGTTGCGTAGGGCAGTATTCCGGCGATGGCCAGGAGGAAGGCGGTTACCATGAGGCTCCCTCTAATGCCGAAGATTTTCGCCAGGATACCGCCTATGAGGGGACCGCTTATGGCGCCGACGGCCGAGGCGGTATTGACGATGCCGATGTTTTGACTTAAGTTTTCGGGCCTGCTGGTGCTGGCCACAAAGGTGACGGCAGCGGGGATGTATCCGGAAAATATCCCGTTCAGGGCTCGCAAAAGCAGGAGCTGAATGTGGTTTTGGGAAAAGGCCGTCAAAAAATAGACGACCCCCATGCCCAGGCCTGCCCGGGCCATCATGGGTTTTTTGCCATAACGGTCCGATACAGCGCCCCATATGGGAGCCATGATGCCGCTGGTCAGTGAATTGGCGGCGAAGATCAGGCTAGACCACAGCGGAATATTGGACTCGAGGCCCATCTCGATTAGAAGGGATGGGAGAAAGGGAGATATGGAAGAAAAGACTATTTGGGCGAGAAAAACTCCGGTAGAAATCAGAAAAAGATTCATTTATATTCCTCCCGGAGTATATTATAACATACCGTGCAATACGGAGCCGCTTCTTTAAAGCGGCGTTTTGTTTGACGCGAGGAGGGATACGGTGAAGAGAATTGACAAAGTCTACAACTGCCTCAAGGAATTCTGTCAGAGGCAATTGGCCGAAAGGGGCGAGGTAATCGGAGTTTCAGCGAAGGAAATAGCCCGGGCCCTCGGCATCCAGCGGACCAATGCCTCCAGCGATTTGAACGTCCTTTTCAGGGAGGGAAAGGTGGAAAAGGTCGAGGGGAAGCCGGTTCTTTACAAAATAGCGGAGATAGATCGGGCCCCTGCCGGCGAGTCCACCCCCGAAAAGGATGCCTTCGACGAAATAATAGGGGCAAACTTAAGCTTAAAAAATGCGGTGCAGCAGGCCAAGGCCGCCATTATCTATCCGCCCTCCGGGCTCCATACACTTTTGTACGGAGAAACGGGGACGGGCAAGTCCCTGTTTGCGGAAGTCATGTACAATTTCGCAAAAGAAGTGGGCAGGATAAAAAGCAACGCTCCTTTCGTCGTTTTTAACTGCGCCGATTACGCCAACAATCCCCAGCTCCTGATGGCCCACCTTTTCGGGGTAAAGAAAGGCGCCTATACCGGAGCCGACAGGGATAGGGCGGGTCTCGTAGAAAAGGCGGATGGAGGCATTCTCTTTCTGGACGAGGTCCACAGGCTTCCTCCCGAGGGCCAGGAGATGCTGTTTTACCTGATGGACCGGGGGCTTTACCGGCGGCTGGGGGAGACCGAAGGCGAGCATAGGGCCAGTGTCTTAATAATATGCGCCACCACGGAAAGCATCGAATCGGTGCTTTTGAAGACTTTTTTGAGGCGAATTCCGATGATAATAAAATTGCCAAATCTGGCAGAGAGGACGCTGGAGGAAAGGTTCGAACTCATCAAGAGTTTTTTCAAGAAAGAGGCGGCCGTCGTAAAGACCGATATAAGCATTACTTCGAATGCCCTGAAGGCCTTGCTGCTATACGAATGTCCCGGCAACATAGGTCAGTTGAAGAGCGACGTAAAGCTTTCCATCGCTAAAGCCTACCTGGGCTACATGATGAAAAGGGACGAGAAGCTGTGCGTCCATACCGAGGATTTGCCCGATTACGTAAGAAGAGGGCTTCTGAAGTACAGGGAAGCCAAAGATGAGATAGATAGGTTTATTACGGGTGATATTGTCAGCTTCTCTGCCGCTCCTTTTTCTCCCGTCGTTCAGCAGGACCGCAGGATATTCAATTTTTACGAAGCCTTGGAGGAAAAGAGGAAGGCATTGGAGCAGAAAGGGCTGAGCGAAAGCGATATAAAGCTCATAATGAGCATAGATATAGAGACTTACTTGAAAAAATACGTGCTGAACTTCAACAGCAACAACCGGGAGGAATTGTACAAGGTTGTAGATAAAAGGATAGTCGATATGGTTAGCGATTTTTTAAATTACGCGTCCAAAACCCTGGGAAGGCCTTTCAGCGAAAAGACGCTGTACGGCCTTTCCATGCACGTATCGAGCTCCATAGAGAGGATCAGGAGCGGCAAGGATATCGTAAATAACCAGCTGGAGGATATAAAAAGGGTGTACGAAAAGGAGTTTGAAGTAGCAAATTTTTTGAGGGAAAAGATCGAGAAACAATTTAAGATAAAAGTCCCCGAAGACGAAGTGGGATTCGTGGCCATGTTTCTGTGCCTTGAGGAAGAGGTGACGGAAAAGGATGAAAGGGTCGGCATCGTGGTAGCCATGCACGGAGAAGCCGCCGCCACTTCCATTGCGGATGTTTCCAACCGGTTGCTTGGGGAGGACTACGTCATCGGGTACAACATGCCCCTCGATCAAAAGCCGGAGGTGGCACTGGAAAATCTCACCGAGATAGTAAAAAGGGCGAACCGGGGCAAGGGGGTTTTGCTCTTGGTCGACATGGGGTCCCTCGTTCTGTTCGGGGATATGATATACGAGAGGAGCGGAATACCCGTGAAGACCATCGAAATGGTGTCAACCCCCATGGTCCTGGAGGCAACGAGAAAGGCCATGCTCAGAGCTTCTCTTGAAGAGGTATGCCATGCGGTCGTCAATTTAAGCCCTTACATCGGAAGAATCTACAGGGAGAGCATGAAGTTCGAGGGCGCTCTTAAGAAAAACGTCATCATAACGGCCTGCATAACGGGAAATGGCACCGCCGTTAAATTAAAATCTATGCTGGAGAAAAACCTGGAGCTGGACGGCAAGGACGTGGAGATAATTCCGATGGAGATTGAAAGCAAGAGGGAATTTAAAAGGAAGCTGCTCAACATAAAGGAAGATAAAAATATCCTGGCGGTAATCAGCGCCATCGATCCGGAGGACGATTCGATTCTGTACATTTCCACATCGGAGGTCTTCGACAGCGGCAAGATAGGCCTATTAAAGAAAAAGATCGATGCGGTTTCCCTGGTGGATGTGATCGACAATATGGAGGAAATTATAAGGGAACACGTAGACATTGATCCTAAAAAGTACATATCCGTTTTTAGAAAGTTCTATTTAACTTTGGCCGAAAAGGGATTAAAATTGAACCAGGATACGGTTATCGGATTGTTGCTGCATCTCGCCTGCGTAATCGAGCGGTTGACAAAGGGGGAAACTTTAATACACAAGAAAAATACACAAGAATACATTGAGGCCTATCCCGCAGAGTTTAAGATGGTACAAGAAATTACAGAAACCGTTGTAGAAAGGGAGTATGACATTAAAATTCCTGAACAGGAGATCGTACACATAATGAGATTGATATATGCATTGTGATTCGATACACAATTTTTATTATTGCCGAATAATAATACACATTGATACTGATTTTTCTGAATCAAGCAAAATCAGAAAAGAAAAAAGGCCCCTTCCTTTGGCACGGTATTTGCTTATAAATTAAGGCAAAACATTAACGCAAAACAAAAAAGAAGGGGGTTGTGAGATGGAGGCATTTATTTCTTTTCTGGAAAACCATTTTATGCCGGTAGCGGGAAGAATCGCGGAACAGAGACATTTAAAAGCCATCCGCGATGGAGTAGTCTCCACGATGCCGCTTTTGCTATTAGGTTCGCTCATATTGATAATATCCTATCCTCCCATTCCGGCACTGGAAGCTCTCGTTCAACCTTATGTGGCCGATTTGTCCAAAATAGTCAATGCCACCTTCGGGATAATCGGCTTAGTGGCGTCCTTTTCAATTGCTTATTCGCTGGCGGGGACTTATAAAATAGATCAGCTGGCTGCAGCTATCTTGAGCTTGTCGGCATTTTTGATAACGGTGCCCCTGACGGAGGACGGCGGAATTTCGCTCACCTGGACCGGAAGCCGGGGGCTGTTCGTGGCTATGGTCATATCGATAGTCACCGTTGAAATACAGAGAAAATTCGTGGAGAAAAATCTTATTATCCGCATGCCGGAAGGAGTCCCGCCGTCGGTCGCCAGATCCTTTGCAGCCCTGATCCCCGGATTTATGAGTCTGCTGCTCGTCTGGGCGGTCAACACGCTGCTTTTAAAAACTCTAAACCTTTCTATTCCCGAGTTTATCAATAAAGTCGTTGCAATTCCGCTCATGAATATCGGCGGAACCCTGCCCGCAATGCTCCTCGCTGTATTTGCGGTCCAGCTTCTGTGGAGCGTCGGTATCCACGGCGCGGCAATAGTGGAAGGAATTTTAGGGCCTTTGTGGATAGCCTTTGCCGAACAGAATGCCGCTGCCCGCGCGGCAGGAGAAACCATACTGCCCAACATAATAAACCTGCAGTTTTTCCAAATATTTGTCCAGAGCACCGGTTCCGGAGTTACCCTTCCGCTGGTTTTGTTGATGCTCTTTACGGCGAAATCCAAGCAGTTGAAGGCGGTGGGCAGGGCAGCTCTTGGCCCCGGAATCTTTAACATCAACGAACCCGTAACTTTCGGCCTGCCGATAGTCATGAACCCAATAATGATAATACCTTTTATCGTAGGGCCTCTGCTGGTTACAACGATTACGTATTTTGCCATGGCCCTCAACATCGTGGCGAGGCCATACGCCATGATTCCGTGGACCACGCCTATGGGCCTGAGCGGATTTTTGACTACCGGCGATTGGAAGGCCGGAGTACTGCAGATAATAAATTTCCTGGTAGCCGGTGCCGTGTATTATCCCTTCATAAAGCTCTGGGACAGGAAAAAATTAGAAGAAGAAAAGGAAGCTTGATGAATCCATCGCAAAAAGAGGTACAAGGCCTGTACCTCTTTTTGCGATAAAGATCAAACTGGATTAAAAAGGGAGTGGGGTAAAATGCGCATTCTCTTGATCTGTGCTGCGGGCATGTCTACGAGTCTGCTCGTGGAAAAAATGAAAAAAGAAGGCGAAAAGAGGGGAATGCAGGATTTATATATAAAGGCCGAAGCTATAGACGATCTTGCAAGGGTGATAGATGACTACGATGTGGTTTTGCTGGGCCCCCAGATCAGATACAAGGAAAAATATGTGGCCGACATCGCCAGAGAGAAAAATAAGGCGTACAGGGTCATTCCGTCCCAGATTTACGGGATGGTGGATGGGGCCAAGGCTTTAGACCTGGCTATCGATGCAGTAAAAGAAGGAAAATAAAAAGAAAGGGGAACCATTATGGGCAAAGAGTATAAATTTCCCGAAGGGTTTTGGTGGGGAAGCGCTTCTTCAGCGCCTCAAGCGGAAGGAGCATCTCGCGAAGACGGCAAGGGGATGAACATATACGATTATTGGTATGCCAAAGAACCGGAACGCTTTTACAATAAAATAGGGCCGGAGGTAACTGTCGATTTTTATCACCGTTACAAAGAAGACATAAAGCTCATGAAAGAATTGGGCCATAATACGTTTAGAACTTCGATTTCCTGGTCCCGATTGATACCTGACGGGATAGGCCGGGTTAACGAAAAGGCGGTAAAGTTTTATAATGATGTCATTGACGAATTGATTGCGAACGGCATTAAGCCCTTTATTGCTCTATTTCATTTCGATATGCCTTTAGAACTTCAGAAAAAAGGGGGATGGGAAAATCGGGAGGTCGTCGAGGCCTACGCCGATTATGCCAGAACCTGTTTTGAATTGTTCGGGGATAAAGTGAAAATGTGGTTTACCTTCAACGAGCCCATCGTCCCTGCCCTCGAGGGATATACGTACGGAACCCATTACCCCAATGTAGTGGATTTCAGGAGAGCCGCTCAGGTGGCTTATAATACCGTTCTCGCCCAGGCGAAAGCTATAAAAGCCTTTCGCGAGATGAAAATCCAAGATGCCCGGATAGGCGTGATATTAAATTTGTATCCGATTTATCCCAGGAGCGAGCACCCGGCCGACTTAAAGGCTGCAAAAATAGCAGATTTGTTCTTCAACCGCAGTTTTTTGGACCCGTCGATTAAAGGAGAGTATCCTCCCGAACTTATCGAACTGTTGAAGGAAAACAATCTCCTTCCTCATGCGGAGGAAGAAGATAAAGCGTTGATAAAAAATAACGTGATAGATATTCTCGGCGTAAACTACTACCAGCCGAAACGGGTAAAAGCCAAAGAACATGTGCCCAATCCCCATTCGCCCATCATGCCCGAGTGGTTTTTTGACCATTACGAAATGCCGGGGAGGCGCATGAACGTTTACCGCGGATGGGAGATCTACGAAAAAGGGATATACGACCTTTTAAAGAGGATAAAAGATGAGTACGGAAACATCCCCTGTTATGTGGCCGAAAACGGAATGGGAGTCCAGGATGAAGAAAGGTTTATTCAAGATGGGATAATTCAGGATGATTATAGAATTGAATTTATAAAGGAACACCTGAAATGGGTCCACCGAGCTATAGAAGAAGGATGCAATGTGAAAGGGTACCACGTGTGGACGTTTATCGACAATTGGTCCTGGATCAACGCCTTTAAAAACCGATACGGATTGGTCTCCCTGGATCTAAAAACCCTCAAAAGGACGGTAAAAAAGAGCGGGCATTGGTACAAAGAGGTATCTCGGAACAATGGATTTGTCGATTAGCAAAGGAGGATAAAATATGAATCCAGAGCAGATAGTTTTCACCATAATATCCCATGCCGGCAACGCACGCAGCTATTGCTTTGAAAGCTTAAAACATGCTAAAAACGGAAATTTTGAAGAGGCTCGGAAGTGCGTAACTAAAGCAGGGGAAGAAATTCTGGAAGCCCATCACGCTCAGACGGAAATGATACAGAAAGAAGTGCAGGGGGAAAAGCAGGAACTCTCGCTCCTTTTGGCCCACGCCCAGGACCATCTTATGAATGCCATGCTCGCCCGGGATTTGGTCAAGGAAATGATAAGTATGTACGAAATGATTTTGGACAAAAAGAATTAAAAAACTGCAAGACTTTTGAGTGTTGTTGACAATGAGTATTTTATGTGCTATACTTTTTATTGCCGCATGAAGCGGAGGGGTGTCCGAGTGGTTTAAGGAGCTGGTCTTGAAAACCAGTGCCCCAAAAGGGCCGGGGGTTCGAATCCCTCCCCCTCTGCCAGAACTATTGGGAGAGATGGCCGAGAGGTCGAAGGCGGTCGCCTGCTAAGCGACTATACGGACCTAAAATCCGTATCGCGGGTTCGAATCCCGCTCTCTCCGCCATGTATGCGCCTGTAGCTCAACTGGATAGAGCGTCTGACTACGGATCAGAAGGTTGTGGGTTCGACTCCTGCCAGGCGCACCATATTTTTCTTTTTCCTTACGCGCGCCCGTAGCTCAGGAGGATAGAGCAGCGGTTTCCTAAACCGCGTGCCGGGGGTTCGAGTCCTCCCGGGCGCACCATTGTGCTTTAAAAGGGAAGTAGTAATGCAGGAAGCAAGTCACGAGTACTTCATGCTAGAGGCTTTGAAGGAAGCCCGAAGGGCTTTTGAAGCGGATGAAGTTCCGGTAGGGGCGGTTATCGTAAAGGATGGCCGCATTATAGCAAGAGCCCACAACATGAGGGAAATCGCTCAGGATGCCACCGCTCATGCGGAGATTTTGGCCATAAGGCAGGCTTGCGAAAAGGTGGGCCTCTGGAGGCTCATCGGGTGCAGCCTGTATGTGACACTGGAGCCCTGTCCCATGTGCGCCGGGGCAATTATCCTCGCGAGGCTTGACCGCGTGGTATTCGGTGCATGGGACCCAAAGGCCGGTGCCGCGGGCAGCGTGGTGGACCTTTTCGGAGTGGAGAGGTTTAACCACCATCCCGAAGTCATACCCGGGGTGCTGGCGGAAGAGTGCGGCTCCTTGTTAAAAGAGTTTTTCAGGAAAAAAAGATCATAATTTAGGTGGAGAGATGGCCGAGAGGTCGAAGGCGCTCGCCTCGAAAGCGAGTAGGCGGTAACCCCGCCTCGTGAGTTCGAATCTCACTCTCTCCGCCATTTAAAAATTAAAATTTAAAAATCATGTAGACCGCGGAGAGATGGCTGAGTGGTCGAAGGCGCTCGACTGGAAATCGAGTAGACGGGTGTTTAAGCCCGTCTCGCGGGTTCGAATCCCGCTCTCTCCGCCATTATTATTGGGTTTGAAGGATTTAAGGGTTAAGGGATAAGGAATAAAATTTTCGCATATTTTTTAGGGAATCACATGGACAAAAAAATATACCCTTTTTTGTCCATATGACCGCATTCCAGACTTGCTTGAAAAGGAAGGAGTGTGGTCTTTTTGTTTGCCGTGGTAAAAAATAATAGGAGATGTGTTTTTGAAAGGGTTGAGGAGGACAAAAGGATTGAAACTTATTTCAAAAGGTTTATTACGGAGTGTGAGCTTAAAAATTTGTCGCCTCATACGATTAAGTATTATGAGAGAGCATTAAAGCCATTTTTTGAATTTTTACGCCACAAATCTATCAACAATGCAAGTGAGTTAAGCAAGGATGTGATTGATGATTATATTGTGTTTATGAAAAAAACCAGGCATAACATAACGACGATAAATACTTATCTTCGTGGACTAAGAGCTTTTCTTAATTTCCTTATAAAGCAAGAGATATTGGAAGAAAGCATAAAACTGCACTTGCTAAAAGATGAGGACAAGATAAAAGAGACTTATGCGGAAGAAGATATAAAAAAGTTGATAAGGAAGCCTGATCTTAAAAGGTGTTCTTTTGCAGAGTACAGAAATTGGGTTTTAGTCCAGTATTTACTGGAAACGGGGAACAGACTAAGGACAGTCATAAATATCAAAGTTGAAGATGTGGATGTTGATAATGGAATAGTGAAGATCACACACTCCAAAAATAGAACCCAATATTTTTCGCCAATTTCTAAGACGATGTGCAAAATACTCAGGGACTATATACATATCTGGGGGTTGAAGGATAGCGATTATCTATTTCCCACACAAACGGGGACAAAAATGACTGTTAACGGTATTCAAAAAGCGGTAAGAAGATATAACGAAAAAAGAGGGGTAAAACTTACTTCTATTCATGCTTTTAGGCATACTTTTGCCAAGAATTATATAACAAGTGGAGGAAATCCGTTTAAACTAAAGCAATTGCTCGGGCATAGGACGTTAGCAGTTACAAACAAGTATGT
>QGUT01000030.1 GCA_003242255.1 Bacillota bacterium | reverse complement strand
TTTCTAAAAATAATCCTTAACGACTCAACGCCGAATCTTACCCGCTTGAGTCTGGGAGGAGAGATGTTGATATTCCTCTTCAACATCGTAGATAAGGAAGTGGCCGAAGATCCCATCATCTGATTCATGGCTTCGCCTACGGCGCTAAGTCTCAGTTCATCCAATTCCACGTCGGTGTTGGTGCCATCTCCGCCCATCATCAAGTCGGCTATAATTTTAGCGTCGTCTTCTTTTATAATAAGGATGGTGCTTCCTTCGATGCCTTCAGTGTAGTCTACCATTACAGCTATAAAGGGAATAGTAAACTTCTTTTGCAATTCATCGATGGTGGTTACGGTTACATTCGGGGTGGTAATGACGACTCTGTTCCTCAATAAGGTATAAAGGGTTGTAGCCGACGTGCCTATCGATATATTCCCTATTTCTCCTAAGGTATCCTTTTCCTCCTGGCTCAGGTCTTCCCCCCCGCCTTTTTGGGGAAAGGATTTGGCCAGGAGTTCGTTAATTTCTTCCTGAGACAAAATCCGATTTTCATCCATCATTTGCTTCATCCCTTTCGTTCATAACTTTCGTAACCCTTACCGCCAGATGCCCGTTTCGTTTACCCATTATTCCTTTGTACTTAATAGTGTCGCTAACATAGATATCAAGCTCTTCGTTTACCCTTTTATCTAATTGTATGACATCTCCGACGTCCAGATTTAAAAAATCGCTGACCGATAGCTTGGCTCTGCCCACTTCGACCCTTATTTCGGATAATACCTTTTCCAGTTTTTTGCCGATCATTTGAACGTAATTGCCGTTAAACTCTTTCTTGCCGGTAGAGAGCCAAACTTTGGTAGACAATTTAGTCATAACCGGCTCGATCACTATGTACGGAATGCAGATGTTTATCATCCCATCGGTTTGGCCGACCTTCAAGTTTATGGTTATCAGAGCAACAGCTTCATTGGGAGATACCAACTGAACAAACTGGGGGTTAGTCTCGAGTTTATCGAAAACCGGATTGAGTTCCAATACATCCTGCCAGGCTTCTTTTAGCAGCTTTGTAATTCTCGAATAAGCCCTTTGAAGGATATTGGATTCGATTTCGGTGGGTTCTCTCGGCTTGTCTTTGTGTTCTCCGCTTCCTCCTAAGAGCCTTTCGACGATCGAAAAACCTAAAAAAGTATCCATAGCGACGATTATAGCGCCTCTCAGCGGCTGAAAATCTATTATCCCTATGATTGAAGGATTGGGAATCGATGAGATAAATTCCGAGTACGGCATTTGATCTACGTTAGAAGCGTTTACCTGCACAAAAGTTCTCAACTGCGCCGAGAAATAAGTTATCAACTGTCGGGCAAAGTTCTCGTGAATGAGGTGCAGCGTGTTAAGCTGCTCTTTCGAAAACTTGTTGGGTTTTCTGAAATCGTAGACCTTTATTTTCTTTTCAGAAGTCTCCTGTTTTATCTCTTCTGCCTTAATTACACCGGCATTGAGTGCGCTTATGAGAGCGTCGATTTCGCTCTGAGAAAGTATTTCGGCCAACCTTGTGACCTCCTCATTAATTTACAATTATTTCGGTAAAAAACACTTCCTCTATTTCCCCGCTGTCGATTAATTCGTTTACAGCAGCCTTTATTTGATTTTTTAAAATACCCATTCCTTTTGAATCTTTCACCGAATCATAGGTTTTTGAACGCAAGATAGCGTAAATCCTGTCTTTTACTTCAAATTCTTTTTTCGCCACTTCTTTTTCAGTTTCCTTCCCATCCAACAGGCACACGATGGAAACTTTCACATAACCCCTGTCCGCCAGATTGGTCAGATACTCACCTAAGTCATAGGTTACCAATTCTCTCTCGGGCTGCTTGGTCGAATATTCTCCCAGTACGTTTTTAGCCACAAAATAAGATACGACAGTGGTGACCACCAGAAGGATAATCACGAATCCTAAAAGTTTTAACGTCGAACGCATTTTATCCGCCAATGGCAATTACCTCCATTCAATTGGGCTCTTGCGTCATCGAAGAAGAACTGAGGATTATTATTTCTACCCGCCTATTTCGCGCACGATTTTGGTCCGTGTCATTAGGGGCCACGGGGTGGTATTCGCCGTAGCCAGCGGCCGAAATCATCTTGGGCGGAATTCCGTGGTTCTCAACGAGATACCTTAAAACGTTCACCGCCCTCGCTGTAGAGAGTTCCCAGTTGGAAGGGAATTCTCTGGTATGTATCGGGACGTTATCGGTGTGGCCTTCCACCCTGATGTGGCGCTGGGTCTTTTTCAAAATGGGCGCAATTTCATCCAAAAGCTCTATAGCTTCCTTTTTCAAATTTGCCTTCCCGGAATCGAAGAAGACTCCTTCCATGAACCTCACTGCCAGCCCTCTCTCATCGAGGCTGACCGTGACTCCATGATAACCGTTTTCCTTCACTATTTCCAATATGGATTCGCCTATCTCTCTTAACTCCTGTTGCTCCTGCTCTCCAAGGTACAAATTTTCTCCTACAAGGCCTTCTTCCACGAACTCTCCTTCTATTAGCGATCTTCCGCCCGGCAACACCCCTAGCGATCCTTGCACCGAACTCATGACCAGGTTGAATTTATTCGTATCCACATTGGAAAGCGCAAACAGCATCACGAAAAATATCAAAATCTGGGTGATGAGATCTCCGTACGTGGTCATCCACAAAGGAGCTCCAGGAGGCGGTGTTTCTTCTGACCTTTTTCTCTTAGCGCCAGGCAAGATTATCACCGCTTTCTGCGCTTTCTTTTTCCTTAAATGACTTTCTGTTTCCGGGCGCCAGGAAAGCTTTCAGTTTTTCCTCAATAATCCTCGGGTTTTCGCCCGCCTGTATGGAGAGGATGCCCTCTATCATTATCTCCTTCAAAAGGATTTCCTGCCGGCTGCGGATCTTGAGCTTCCCCGCTATGGGATTAAAAATAAAATACGCCAGTATTGCCCCGTAAAAGGTGGTAATCAGCGCCGTAGCCATACCGGGCCCTACGGAACTAGGATCGTCCAGTTTGCCCAGCATCTGGATAAGGCCGATTATCGTGCCCAGCAATCCGTAGGACGGCGCCAGCGAGCCCATCGTTTCGAAGATGCTCTGGCCTTCTTTGTGCCTTTCTTCTAGAAAGGCGAGTTCCGTCTCTAGGATGTTTTTAACCAGGTCAGGATCGGTGCCGTCTACTACCAGCATCACGCCCCGCTTCATAAAGTCATCTTCCAAATTTTCGGCTGTCTCTTCCAAGGCCAACAGCCCTTCTCTTCTGGCTATGTCCGCCAGCCTGACGATGGTCTTTATGATCTCTTCCGGATCGTCGGTTTTTTCCACAAAAACATTTTTTAATACCTTCAGAACCCCAATAAATTTCGAAAGGGGAAAGTTGATCAATGTAGAAGCGATGACGCCTCCAAACACTATCAGCATGGAAGGGATATCTATGAAAGCATTGAGGTCTCCTCCCATATATATGGCCCATAAGAAAAGTCCCATTCCTCCGAATAATCCTATAAGCGTCGCTCTATCCATTAATTTCACATCTCCTTGCAATCCTTCTTTTGTATTCTACGATCTTATCCACTATCTCCGGAGGTGATTCTTTAACGACGTATGTCTTATCATTGGTAAGTTTTATTACGGTATCCGGAGTTGGCTCTATTGTTTCGATCAAGTCTACGTTTAAAAAAAATTTCTTACCGTTGAGCCTTGTAAGTTCTATCAAGGTCACACCTCTTTCCCAAGGCTTTAATAGGCCCGGGCCCTCCGCCCGGGCCTCAGATTATCTCTTAAGATTTACCAATTCCTGCAGCATTTCATCGGTCACAGAAATGATCCTGGAATTGGCCTGAAAACCCCTTTGAGTTACTATCATTCGGGTAAATTCTTCGGCCAGGTCTACGTTGGACATTTCCAGGGAACCGGGGCTCACCGTGCCCCTACCACCCGTTCCGGCAGTGCCGATTTTGGGCTCTCCAGAGTTATTGGAAACGGTATACGCATTGCCTCCTGCTTTAGTAAGTCCTGATGGGTTGTCAAAAATCGCCAGGGCTATTTGCGCCAGTTCCATGTTCATGCCGTTGTCGAAGATTCCGGTGATCACCCCATTGGAGTCCACCGAAATCCCGAGTAAAGTCCCCGCCGGGTAACCGTCCTGGTACGACAGGTCCACTGTGGTTTCTCGCGCGAACTGAGTCAAGGAAGAGAAGTCGACTGTGAAAGTCAGTGGACTGCCATTCGGCAAATTTACAGTTATATCTTTCGTAACATCCGAATTCTGAAAAGGATCGTTATTATTGTCTTGGTCAAAAAGATCCCCATCCCTAGGATCAAAACTGAGTTTGCCGCTGTTGTCACTATTTGGTTGGATATTTTGATAGTCAATATCCTCGCTGTACGGTACGACGATGTACTGCCACTTATTCTCTTCTGTCTTATTAAAAATCATCAGCATTTGATAAGAATTCCCCAACGAATCGTAGACTTTAAAGGGAATTTTGTAGCCTTTGCTTATATCGGTTTCCACTTCAGCCGACGCATCCAGATTGTTTGCAAATCTCACCTCGCTGGTGGCCTTTGCCGGCATCATCAAGCCCTTTTGTATTCTTATGGACGTGAGGTTCTGGGGGGTTTTAAAGTCGGTCCCCTGCCAGCCCAACACTTTTAGGCCGCTGGATGTGCTGACCAAATTCCCCTCTTCGTCGAAGCCGAAGTTGCCGGCCCTCGTGTAGTAGTAGTTCTGGCCGTCGGAGAGGATGAAAAATCCGTCTCCCTCTATGGCAAGATCCGTCATGTTGCCCGTCGATTCAAGGCTGGAAGAAGTGTGGATCGTGTCTATGGAAGCTATGGTCATGCCTAGACCCACCTGCATGGGGTTGGTACCGCCCCTGTTGCCCTGCGCAGCCGAGGCCCCCCGCATCGTCTGGTATAGAGCCTCCTGAAAGGTCACCCGGCTCTTTTTAAAGCCTACCGTATTGACGTTGGCTATATTATTTCCGATGACATCCATCATGGTCTGGTGATTTCTCAGGCCCGTCACGGCCGAGAACATCGATCGCATCATGGCTTGCTCCTCCTCCCGTTTTTTCCACCGGTGCCTTTACCCCCTCCGTCGTTCGGGAGTCCCGAGCCCCCTCAAAAGGTCCGGCTCACATTATCACGGCACCGTCTATATTCGTAAACACATTTTCCTTTAAATTGGGGCCATCCACGGCCGTTATGATCGTTCTATTCCTAATGCTTACTACGAAAGCCACGTTGTTTATGAGGATTAGCGACTCTTTTACCCCTTTTTTCTCCGCCTTTTCCACAGCGGCGCTCAGCTTTTCCAGCTGCTCCGGCGTTAAGTGTATATTGCGCGATGTCATTCGGAGCATGGCGTGCTTGGAAATCTTAAGCTCTCCCTTTAATTTTTCTTCCAGTATGCTTTTAAAGTCTCCGCCGGTCTTCCCCTCTTCCTGCCTTGGCTTGACCGGTCCCAGGGTGTTAATTCCGTTTATCGGCAAATTAAAGGACAGCTTCATGTACTCATCCATTTTACCACCGCCCAACTCGTCGTCCTTCAGCTTATTTCAATTACGTCTTTCAAGAAAACCGTCCTTCCTCCATCGCCAAGGATGAGCTTCAGTCCCCCCTGCGAAAGCGAGACCCCTCTTACCTCGCCCGAGACGTAGCCTTTCTCATCGGAAGCTTTTACGTTTTTGCCGATGAGGTTTACGGCCCACATGGTTGAAAATTGCTCGTTCAGGTTCTGGAGCTGTTCTAACGTCGAAAAGGTCGCAAGCTGCGCTATGTATTCCTTGCTTTCCAGAGGTTCCAAGGGATTTTGAAATTTTAGCTCGGTTATCAGGAGCTTTAAAAAGTCATTTTTATATATAGTAGCTTTATTTGCCGCGTAATTGCTGCTATTCGCAGAAGTTCCCAAAATTCTGCCGTCCTCAATAGTATTCAAAAAGTTTCACTCCCTTCAGATAATGTAATTTATCGTGCTCAAACCTTCTTCGATGCCGTAAGGGGTGCTGACTGAAGACACTCCTTCGAGGATCTCTGCTATTTTCCCTTCTTCGGCAGTTCTGTGGAATTTCCGATAAAAGCCGTTGCTATGTCGGCCATCTTCGTACTTTTTCTCGCTCTGCTGCTGGAGGTCATAATGCATCGCAAAATCGTAAACTTTTATGTCGTTGATTTCGTAGCCCTGTTTTAATATCTGCCCTTTTATTTCCTGGATACCCGATTGCAGAATTTCTTTCAATTGGGCGTTTTTCACGAAAAATTCGGCGCTGAGTTCCCCTCTTTCCTGCGTGATCCTCACCCACATTTCGCCCAGATGCTCCGGCTTTATCTTTATCCTGATCTCCTTCATAGGACCTCTTATGACAACTTGCATTTTTTCCACCAACTGATCGAATATCGCATCTTTTACTGCCGGAAGTTCTTCTTTGTAGTTTTCAGGAACCGATACTCCCTTCTCTTCTGGGGCAACAGGCCTTGAAATTTTATCTTCTACGGCTGAATCTGAGGGGATGATTTCCAAAATCTCCGCGGCGTTTTCGGGCATTTTCAAAAGTTCCTGTCGTTCTCGAATTTCCTCCCTTTCCTCATCGCCTGCTTTCGCCTTCCGAAAATAGCTAAATTCTTCTTCTACGCCGCTTAGGGATTCTGCCATCTTCCCCATTTCAGGCGGGCTTTCCATTTCGCCGATTTCCACCGGCTCTGGCCTTTCGAGTTCGCTGTAGTCTTTCGAAGGCTTCGCCGAAGGTAGCTTGAAAGCAGTCGGTTTTAAATTCGCCTCATCATCTGCAACTGTTGGTTCAACGGAACTTTTGGAAGGATCAAGTCCTCCTTTTCCAGGGTCCAACAATTGCTCTACTCCTTCCGGCTCGCCAACCGCTTTCTCTACAATATCTAATCCTGCAAGAGCTTTATTATTCGCGATATTCGGTTCCTCTGGTGTCGATTCAACGGCCGTTACCACTGGCAAACTGGATGCCGGATTTAATAGCTGCATCAGCGCGGCGTAAATTTCGGGGGGCAAAATATCTCCGGCCGTTCCTTCCTTTAGACCTTCTACATCTTCGGCCTTCCCCATTAGAAGTCCGAGCAACTCTTTAAAGCCCGCAAATTCGGACAAACCCAGGCCAGCAGAGGACGAGGTCATTCCTTTCTGCCGGAGATCAAGGGTAAGAGCTCTGATAACTTTTTCATCGATCGGCACAAAATCTATCACCCTTTTCACCTCCTTTCCCCGTTTTTTAATCAATTTATTGGTTTGCAGAAAGTTTTTTGGTAATCGAAGCCGCCTTTTTTGGGTCCATGCTTGCCAGAATTTCGGATACTGCTTCTTTTTTCATATTCTTGAATATTTTTATCACTAATTCATCTTCCATGGTCTCCATAATAGCCGCAGCTTTATTGGGAGCCATCATCTCGTAATACTGGGCGACATTTTTTATGTCCTCCAAGGTTTCTTCCAGTTTGGCCTGTTCCTGGGTTATCTTCATTTCCCTCTCGCTGAGCTCCAGCTCTTTTTGCTCCAGTTCCTTTTGCTTTCTGTTCAGTTCGGCGGATTGTTTTTCAAGTTTTTTCCACTCAGCCTCCAAAAGTTTTTTTTCGTTGTTTAACTGCTCTAAAAGGCTTTGCTCTTCAGACGAAACCTTGGCAAAATAGGCACCTATAACGGGGATTTGGGCTGCAGCATCTCTGAACGGAAGATTTTTTGACCTGCTCATCCAAAACCACCCGGCAAAAATGACAGCCGCCAGCAGTAAAACGGTCAAAGCTACAATCGCTACTATGGATCTCGCCCTTTGGTTTTCGCCGTCCATTTTCCTATTCCTCCCATCCTCGCCGGATGTAAGCGAGTGAGGCAATGTCGTCTAAGATCTTTTGCTCTTCGCGGTTCAATTCCACAAGGTAACCGGCATATTTCTTTTCCTTTAATTTTTCTATAGCCTGTCTTTCCCGCCTTGCCGCTAAAAACGACTCCATTGCTTCCCTCGATTTTTCCCTGGCCTGTTCTACCCGCACTTCCTGGTTTACTATCCTGTCCTTCAGTGTATTCATCACAGCCTCGTAAAGCATCAGTTCCGCCGCTTTTAGCTTCCTTTCAAGTTTTCTTTCCATCGCCTGCTTTATATCGCTCTCTTTCTCTTTTAAAACCATTAGCTCCCGTTTTTCTATTTCTAAGGCTTTCCTGGCTTCCATCAATTGCTGTTCTCTGATCTGTTCAATTCTCTGCTTTACTCTCAGAGCAGTGTTTAAGTTAAATTTGAAACGCCTCATAGGCTTTATGACTCTCCCTCAAAAATCCGCTTTAAACGAATCAGGGTTTCTTCGAACTCTACCTTTTCGTCAACATCCTGGATAAGAAATTTTCTGATTTCATCGATATACTTCAATGCCTCGTCGATCCTCGGATTGCTGCCCTTCACATAAGCGCCCAGGTTAATCAGGTCTTCGGCCTCACTGTAAACGGCCATCAGGTTCTTTACTCTCGCCGCGAGCCTTTTGTGCTCTTCGGAAACCACATCGTTCATCAGCCTGCTGATGCTGGCCAAAACGTCGATAGCAGGGTAGTGGTTTTTATTCGCAAGGGTCCGCGAGAGCACTATGTGCCCGTCCAGAATGCCCCGCACCGCATCCGATATGGGCTCGTTCAAGTCGTCGCCGTCTACCAAAACCGTGTAGATCCCGGTAATCGAGCCTTTGCTCGAAGTGCCTGCTCTCTCCAGCAGCTTGGGCAGAACAGCGAAGACAGTAGGAGTATAGCCTCTCGTCACAGGGGGTTCCCCTGTCGCCAGACCCACTTCCCTCTGCGCCATGGCGAAGCGGGTAACCGAATCCATCATCAAAAGCACGTCCAGGCCCTTGTCTCGAAAATACTCGGCAATCGCCGTAGCCGTAAAGGCCGCTTTTGTTCTCAAAAGCGGAGGCTTATCGGACGTTGCGACGACCACAACGGACCTTTTCAGCCCCTCTTCTCTCAAATCTTTGGTTATAAAGCTGTTAAGTTCCCTTCCCCTCTCGCCGACCAGAGCTATGACATTCACGTCGGCCCTGGTATTCCTCGCAATCATGCCCAGCAAGGTGCTTTTACCCACGCCGCTTCCGGCGAAGATGCCTATCCTTTGCCCCCGCCCACAGGTGAGCAGGGCGTCTATGGCCTTGATTCCGAGAGGCAGGGGAGTATCGATCGGTGCCCGCTTTACGGGGTTAGGTGGAGAATTGTGCAGGGGATAGTAATCCTCGCACTTTACAGGCCCCTTCCCGTCAATCGGGTTGCCCAGCCCATCCAATATCCTGCCCAACAGCTCGTCGCCCACCGGCACCACCAATTTTTTCCCCGTCGCTTCTACTTCTTCTCCCGGCGCAATGCCTTCCATATCTCCGAGGGGCATCAGTATTATCCTGTCCTCGTTAAAGCCGACCACTTCTGCCAGCAAATTTTTCCCCATGCCTCTCGAAAGCCTTATTTTGCAGATCTCCCCGATTTCCGCAGGAGGGCCCTGGGATTCGATCGTGAGGCCCACAATTTTTGATATTCTCCCTTTAATTTTCAAAGTATCTATTCTATCTATAATTGCTCTGTAATTTTCAAAAAGCCCTTTACTCATACAATACTTCCATTTCCACCAATTCTTTTTTCAAGTTCTCAAGCTGAGTGTGCAACCCAGCGTTGATTTCGAAACAATTTCCCAAAATTATGCACTCGCCCTCGGAAAGAGTCGGGTCCTTTACAAAATTTACTTTTCTGGTCTTGCTCTTCCGGCAAAAGTCGCTGATTTCTCCTTCAAGCCTTTGAAAATCCTTTTCGCTTATCCTCACCAGCACATCTTTTTCCTGCCCAATTTTTTCAAAGCAGGACCTGACTATCCCGAGTATGTATCCGCTATCCACTTTAGCATGTTCCCTCAATATTTTTTCTGCGATGTAAAAAGCAAGTTTCAGGCATTCTTTTTCCAGGTAATCCAGATACTCCCGGTTTTGGCTCAAGAGGTCCTTCCTCAATCTGGAAAACTGCTCCAAATATTTTTCAAAGAGGGCCTGCATTTCCCTTTCGCTTTCATCTTTGCCCTTCTGAAAGCCCTCTTCGTAGCCTTTTTCATAAGCTTCTTTTTTTATTTCTTCTCGTTTTTCCTCGGCTTCCCGGATAATGGCCTGGCTTTGTTCCTTGGCCTTTTCGATTATTTCCGAGGCCCTTCGGGCGGCATCGTCCAATAGTTTGCTGGCTTTGCTCTTATAGAACGCCTCGAACGAAAAATAGGCCCTGTCTCTTATCGCATTATCGATTTTTGCGGTTTTAATCTGGACATCTTCTAACTTGTACGGGGCCTCTCTGGAAACTTCAACGCCTTTCAGCACTTTAGACAATTATGTCTTCCCCTCCTCCGCGGGAAATGATAATTTCCCCGGCTTCCTCGAGCTTTCTTATGACGTTTACGATCCTCTGCTGGGCTTCTTCCACGTCTCTCAACCTCACCGGACCTAAGTACTGCATATCTTCCTTTATCATTTCGGCCTGGCGTTTGGACATATTGCTGAATATCTTGTTTTTGACCTCTTCGCTCGCGCCTTTCAGAGCCAGCGTCAAATCCTGGTTGTCGACTTCCCTCAAAACCCGCTGCACAGATCTGTTATCCAGGGTCAGAATGTCTTCAAATACGAACATCCTCTTCCGTATCTCTTCAGCCAGTTCGGGATTTTCCATCTCCAGGGCTTCAATGATGTTTTTCTCGGTGCTGCGGTCTACGCCGTTTAATATATTCACTATTGCCTGGATACCGCCCACATTGGTGTAGTCCTCCACTACCACCGTGGATAGCTGCCTTTCCAAAACTTTTTCCACATCCATTATAACTTCCGGGGAAACCCTTTCCATGGTGGCGATGCGTTTTGCTATATCGACCTGCTTTTCCGGCGGCAGCGAAGAAAGAAGGAGGGCAGCCTTTTCCGGTTGGAGGTAAGCCATTATCAGAGCTATGGTCTGAGGATTCTCGTTCTGTATGAAATTCAGTAGCTGAGATGGATCTGCTTTTCGAACAAAGTCGAAGGGTCGTACCTGCAACGTGGACGTCAATTTGTTTAAGATCTCAAAGGCCTTCTGAGTGCCCAGTGCTTTTTCTAAAATCTCTTTGGCGTACTCTATGCCCCCCTGGGCTATGTAATCGTTGGCTATCATCATCTGATAGAATTCTTCGAAAACCGCTCGCCTTTCCTCATCCTTCACTTTTCTCAAACTGGCTATGTCAATGGTCAACTGCTCTATCTCTTCTTCTTTCAGGTAACGGTACACATTCGAAGCTACCTCGGGGCCCAAGGCAACCATGAATATAGCTGCTTTTTGCCTTCCGCTAATTTTAGACAAGGGCATTTTTCACACCTCTTATTCTTCGTTTAACCAGGTTCTAATGATTTTTGCCACTTCCTCCGGCCGCTGTCTGGCAAGCCGTTGCACATTTTTATACAATTCTTCTTTTTCATCTATTTCTACCGAAGCAGCCTGTTGAGCTTCCGCCAGTTTTTGAGCGAGCTTTTCTTCTTCCATCGCTCTAAACTTCCTGCGCACCGAGTTGCGATATGCGAAGGCTGCTATCGCAGCTAAGGCCAGCAAGGTCGCTATTACCATTATCCTCTGCCTCTGTCGGTTTCGGGCCTCTTCGGCCAACTGTCTTGCGAGTATGTCGGAGAGTTGAGTGTCAAAAGCCATCCCTTCCACGGTAATCTGGTCCCGCTGTATGTCGTAACCGACTGCGTTTCCGACGAGAGCGACTATTCGGTCTTTTTCCTCATCGGTCAGTTCCCTGTTGATCACTACCGAAACCGTGAGCTTTTTAACCGCACCCGGGGCCACCGAAATATTTTCTCTTGATTCATTCAATTCATAATTGCGCGTGACTTCGCTCTTTTGATAATCTGATGTCCCCTGGGAATTGAGCTGCTGGTACGTCTCCACATTGCTCCCAGTTCCCGGCTCTCCCTCCGGAATGCTCCCTTGCCCCGAAAAATATTCCCTCAATTCCTGAACGCTTCTCAACAATCCCTCGTTCTGCTCCGAATTGGGAGGAGCAAAGGTGCGGTTCTCTACCGTTTTTTTATCGAAATCCAGCAAGGCATTTACCCGCACGGCCACATTCCCGGGGCCGAATATCTGCTCGAGCAGCGATTGCACGCTAGACTGCAGTTGTTTTTGAAAATTGGCCTGTATGGCAAGCTGAGTATTGACTACTTCTCCAGTATTCTGTTCTTCCGTGAGCGGAATATTGGACAGGATCCTTCCGTACTCGTCTACTATAGTAATATTTTCCGGCTTTAGCCCTTCTACAGAATGGGCAATTAAATTTATGATTCCCCGCGTTTCCTCCTCGGTGAGCTCCTTCCCCGGCTTCAATTTAAGAAAAACCGCCGCCGACGCTTCCTTCTGGGCGTTTGGCTCTATGAAAAGGCTTTTCTGCGGCTGGACAATATGTACCCGGGCCGTTTCTACTTGGTCCATCTCCTCAATGGTCCTGGCCAACTCTCCCTGCAGCGCCTGGGTGTACTGAACCTGTTTTTCCCACTCCGTGGTGCCCAATCTGGTCTTGCTAAAAATATCGTTAAATCCTATCTGTCCTCCGCCAGGCAGTCCTTCCGTCGCCAGTTCCAGCCTCACTTTGTATACATCCTTGGCATCGGTGAGAATCGTTTTTCCGCCATCGGCGAGTTTGTAGGGGATATTCATTTCCTCCAGCTTTTTTACAATTTCTCCTGCATCCTTTTCATCCAGATTAGAATAGAGCGTCACGTAATTCGGCCTCGTCATGAAAAAAATAAGTACAGCCATTACTAAAACCACGAGTCCAGCGCTCAAGCCCAACCTTATCTTCTGAGCTTTGCTCTTTGATTCCCAGAATTCCTTGAACTTTTGCTTTAAACCGTTGAGAAATTCCATTCAATTCACCTTCACCTGTTATATCTGCATCCTCATGATCTCTTGGTAAGCCTCCAGGGCCTTGTTTCTCACCTGCACTGCCAGATCCAGGGAAAGCTGCGCCTTTTCCGCCGCAATCATCACTTCATGGACACTTACATCCTCACCGGCGAGCAATTTTACGAGGACGTCATCGTAATTTTTTTGATAAGCATTGACCGTTTCAAAGGCCTTTTTCAAAAGTTCACCAAAGGAATTTGTACTTTCTTTCTTTACAGTATGCAAATAGGAACTTGCGGTGTGCTCTCCGATCCTACCAACGATCACTGCCATAACACCCCTTTTTTATTGTATCGATATTGTTTACGCCCTTCCTATCTCCAAAGCCTTGCTTATCATGCTTTTGGCCGCATTTATCGCCGTCACGTTGGCCTCGTAACTTCTGGTGGCAGAAATCATGTCGACCATTTCAGTCACAATATTTACATTAGGCATTCTGACGTATCCGTTTTCATCGGCATCAGGATGGGACGGGTCGTATACCAATTTAAAAGGCGAAGGATCTTCTTCTATAGCCGTTACCCTCACCCCGTTTCCCGCCGCTTTGAGCAGCGAATTATCAAAAATGTGTTTAAAGCTAACATTCGGACTTTTTTCCTGAAAAATAACCCTCTTCCTCCTGTAAGGCTCTCCATTTTCTGTGCGCGTCGTATTTACGTTAGCTATGTTGTTCGAAATAACATCCATCCTGAGCCTTTGAGCGGTAAGTCCCGATGCGCTGATCTCCATAGAAGTGAAAATACCCATACCCTATCTCCTTCCTTCGGTAATAGCCGACCTCAAAAGGGAGAACTGCCTTTGAAGTTGCTCTGCCAATATATTATAAGATAAGGCATTTTCGACAAGTTTTACCATTTCTTTATCTATGTCCACGTTGTTTCCATCGTTTCTCAGGGTCCGGTCGTTTTGAACTACAATCCGGGGTTTTACGCCTACCGACGACCTGGAAGCTTTAATATGTTTTTCGCTGGTGGTAGTGAGAGCAAGCCTCGGAGCGCTTTCTTTTAAATGGTTCTTCAGCACATCTTCAAAAACCACGTCAGACCTCTTGAAGTTAGGCGTATCCACATTGGCGATGTTGTTCGATATCACTTCGTTCCTCAACCACTTGGCATCCATATATTTCTCCAGTAGACCGGAAATTTCCAAAATATCCATTCTCCACTTCCCCTTCTTTCCTCAAACCGGGTTAATCTTTATTTCGCCAAAAAATGACGATTTCCTTCCTTTTCCTAAAAATTTAAAAAAGCTTAATGTATCCATAAATCATCTGAAAAGGGAAATTTATCTTATCGTGTCATATTATAGCATAATAGCGCAATCTTTGCATATGAGACTTTGAGACTACCGTAAAAGGCAAAAAAATGCGTGAAATA
>QGUT01000029.1 GCA_003242255.1 Bacillota bacterium | reverse complement strand
ATCTATCTCTTTCTCCATAGCGACGAGGCTCTCTGCCATCCTGACATCTCTTTTTACATACGAGTCCAGAGCTAATTTTAATATGTTTTGCGCCATATTTGCCATGCGGGGAATGTCGATGCGTGGTTTTACATATTCTCCAGTCAGCATCCGCTTTGATATTCTTGCGATATTAACAGCAATGTCTGAAATTCTCTCCAAATCCGTCACAAGTTTAATTCCGGCAAATATAGTCCGCAGATCTTTCGCAATGGGTTGCTCGCGAATTACAAGCCCGATACCCTTATCTTCTATTATTTGATGGAGTTCATCCACCTGATCGTCCCGCCGTATTACCTTTTCTGCCAAATTTATATCTCTATTTGCTAGGGATTGGACTGCTTCGTAAATTTGCTCCTCTATAATTCCTCCCATTTTCAATATTTCTTTATTTAACTCATTCAAATCTATGTCAAACCACTCTCTGAGAGATGACATCTATCATACCTCCGCGATTTTTATAAACTATCCAAACCTGCCGGTAATGTAGTCCTCGGTGCGTCTATCCTTCGGCGCATGAAACATTTCAACCGTGGGGCCGTATTCCACCAATTCACCGTTTAGAAAAAAGGCCGTGTAGTCAGAAATCCTTGCAGCTTGCTGCATATTGTGAGTTACTACGACTATGGTGTAATTTTCCTTTAACTTCAAGACAAGTTCTTCCACCTTCAATGTGGAAATTGGATCAAGGGCCGAGCAGGGTTCGTCCATCAATAAAACTTCCGGCTCGACGGCGAGAACGCGGGCAATGCAAAGTCTCTGCTGCTGACCGCCAGAAAGTCTTAAAGCCGAATCCCGCAGCCTGTCTTTTACCTCATCCCAAAGGCCAACGGCTTTTAAACTGCTCTCCACGATTTCGTCAAGTTCTTTTTTGCTCTTCGTTCCGTGAATTCTCGGGCCATAGGCTACATTATCGTATATACTCATGGGAAAGGGGTTGGGTTTTTGAAAAACCATCCCTACCCTTTTTCTGAGTTCAACAACATCGGTATTCGGCGATAAAATATCTTCATCCTCGAGAAAGATGCGGCCTTCAGCCCTGGATCCTTCTATTAGATCATTCATCCGATTTAAATTCCTTAAAAAAGTAGTTTTACCGCAGCCCGAAGGCCCTATCAGGGAAGTGACCCGGTTGTTCTGGATAGCCATGTTGATGTTTTTGAGCACGTGATTTTCTCTGTAGTAAAAGTTTAGATTTTCTATCCTGAATTTGCATGCCATAGGAATCCTCCCGTTAAACACACAATCTTTTAAGGAAATGTAAATATATCGTTAAGCAAAATTAAAAAGCCAAAGATTTGCATCCTTGGTTTAAAATTAAACTTTAGGTATGTAAACTCTAAAGATCGTTCCTTTACCCAGTTCGCTTTCTACTGTTATCTTACCCTCCAGGCTTTTTACCAGGTGTTTTACCAAAGCCAGCCCCAGGCCGGTACCTCTCACATCACCGCCTCTCGCTCTATCGACCCTGTAAAAGCGCTCAAAGATTCTATCCAGTTCATTTTCGGCGATCCCTATACCGTTATCCGCAACGGCAACCACCACATGATCAGAAGTTTCCTCGAGCGAGATATCAATTCTACCTCCATCCGCAGTATACTTTATCGCATTGTCTATGAGATTTATCATGATCTGAAGCAGGCTGTCCTCATCGCTCAAGACAGGCTTGATATCATCGGGAAAATCCAGATTCACTTTATGTTTTTTCTCCTTTATGGCCGTTTGTAAAACGCTTAAAGCCTTAATTACGACTTCGACTAAATCAACATTAGTCTTTTTAATAGCAATGCCTGCCGTTTCTATTCGCGAAAAAAATAGCAGTTCATCAATCAATCGAGTCATGCGGTCCGTTTCCTGCTTTATGATGTTTAAAAAATAAAGGCAATGATCCTGGCTTTTATAGGCCCCATCCAGGAGTGTTTCCACAAATCCCGCTATGGAAGTTAGGGGTGTTTTCAATTCATGGGATACATTGGCTACAAAGTCGGTCCTTACCCTTTCGAGTTTCCTCAAATCCGTAATATCTCTCAGCACCGCCACCGCGCCGGAGCTCTTTTCTCCACTTATGGGTACAATATTTACGCGAAAGATCTTCTCTTCCGATGTGATCATTTTGAGCTCCTGACTTACATTCTTTCTATTTTCCAAAACATCGTTTACCAAATCGTACAATTCCCTGTTTCGCAGCATCTCCAGTAGGTGTCTGCCCAAAACCTCATCTCGTTTTATTTTAAATAGCTTTTCTGCCGCCGAATTTACCATGATAACCCGGCATCGATTATCAACAGCCACAAGGCCCTCTGCCATGCTCCCTAAAATGGCCTCGGTTTTTTCTTTGCCTTCTTTTAATTCATCGATCGTCTTGCGCAAATTCTCCGCCATATGATTAAAAGATTCTGCCAGGGCCCTGATTTCTCCAGGATCACTGAGGGGTATTTTCGTACCATAATCTCCTTGGGCTATTTCCTTAGCTGCTTTAGCCACCTCTTCTATAGGCTTTGTTATTTTTTTTGAAAAAATCGTGCTCATAAAAAAGGCAATTATTGTCCCTATAAGGGTTGAAGACAGGATAACTCCCCATATGTATTTTGATAGATGACCAATTTGAGAAAGCGGAAGGGCTAATCGCAAAACTACCGAAACCCTATCACCATTTTTAATTGGAACTGCTATATACATCATTTTAGTTTCCAATGAACTGCTGTAGCGAATACTTTTGCCTATTTTACCTTTATAGGCCTCTTTTATCTCTGGCCTGTCGCCGTGATTTTCCATCGCATCGGGAGACTTCTCCGTGTCAGCTATTACCTTTCCATCCATATCAATTATTGTGATTCTGGCATCAATATATTTGCTCAGTTCCCTTATATTTCTATAAAACTGTATCGAAGGATTTTGTTGCTCCGCTAATTCTGTTGCCAAAAAACTCTGCAATACATTGGCATAGGTTATCAGCGACTCTTCAGCATTTTTGATAAAATATTTTTCAACCGCCTTTACAGTAACAATGCCAGTAATTGAAAGGCTTATAAGGACGACGATCATATATGTTACGAAAATTTCTCGCCTCAAAATATTCACTCCCTGTATCCAAAGCGATATCCTACACCCCGTACAGTCTCTATGTAATACTTATTTTTTTCACCCGCCCTTTCCAGCTTTTTGCGTAAATTGCAGACATGGACATCAACCGTCCTGCTGTCCCCCGCAAAATCATAACCCCATACCTTTTCCAGCAAAGTCTCTCGGCTAAAGACAGTAAAAGGGTTGGCAGCGAAAACTTTCAGAAGTTCAAACTCTTTCAATGTAAGTTCAAGTTTTATGCCGTTTAATTTGGCCTCATACTTTTGCTCATCGATAACCAAATCATCGGTTTCTTTTACCGCTTCTGCTTTGGAACCTTCCCTATCCTCTACCCGGCGAATCACCGCCCTTACCCTTGCCACCAGTTCCCGAGGGCTGAAGGGCTTTGTTATATAATCGTCGGCACCCAGTTCAAGGCCAACGATCTTGTCGATTTCATCTCCCAAAGCAGTAAGCATGATAATGGGAAGTTTCCTGGTGGAAGGATCACTTTTTAAAAGGCGGCACACCTCCCAACCGTCGATTTTGGGAAGCATCAGATCCAGAATAATCAAGGAAGGCTCCTGGGCCTTTACAAGATTCAAAGCCTCCTCGCCGTCGGCAGCTTCTATGACTTTGAAACCTCGGCTCTCAAGGTTGAATTTAACCAATTCCCGAATATTTTTTTCATCATCCACCACCAATATGGTCTTTTCATTAAGTTCCATCCAATACCTCCAAAATCGTTATTTATGTACATTATACTAAAATTTTATGAAAATTGAAAAGGGCTGCCTTTATTTCGATAACATCCTCGAATACCTGCTTAAAATCCCACGAGCGAGCATATTCAATATTAATACAGCAATTATCAACACTGTCGCCGTCCCAAATGCCATATCTAAGGCGCCGACCTCCATGGCCGTAAAGTATATATGCATGGCCAAGGTCCTGGCGGGTTCAAAAAGAGAACCCGGTATTAATATGGACCCTCCGAGGGTAAAAAGGAAAGCTGCGGTTTCGCCTATCACTCGCCCTATCGCTAAGATCACCCCTGTAATTATTCCGGGCATTGCGGCAGGTAGAACTAAGCGCGCTATGGTCTTTTCGTGACTTGCCCCCAGGGCAAGGCTGGCCTCTCTGTACTCCTTAGGAACCGCCTTTATCGCTTCTTCGCTTGTCCTTATTATAATCGGCAATACCATTAAGGTGCCAGTTAGGGCACCTGAAAGAATCGACCAACCACCGGTTATGGGCTTTAACTTTACTACAAAAAGCGCAAAACCGAAGAGGCCAAAAATTATGGACGGGAGACCTGAAAGCATATCGTTTCCAAAACGTATGGCTTTTACCCAAAAATTTTCCTTTGCATACTCGGCTAAGTACACAGCTGTGGCGATTCCTATAGGGGTGGCAAAGAGAACTGTAACTACAGTAAAATAAAAAGTCCCGACTATGGCAGGAAAGATGCCTCCTTCCATACCCATGCGGCGGGGATTCTGCACTATAAATTCATAATTGATTTTGCCTACTCCCCGTGAAATAATGTATGTTAGGATTGTCACTAGAATTGTTAGGGTCAGGATACCGCTAAACCACAGGATTCCTTCTGCCAATTTTTCGCCAAATTTTGATTTCATTTTGCTCTCGTCCCTTTCTTATACAATCTCATGGCAAAAGCATTGATGGCCATTATAAGCCCGAACAGCACCATGCCGGTTCCAAACAAGGCCTGGGTATGATCTCCTGCTGCCGCATATGCCATCTCAATGGCTATATTGCCGGTGAGGCTTCTTACCGGCGAAAATACCGATTCGGGAAAACCCACCCTATTACCGGCTACCATGATCACAGCAATGGTTTCTCCAATAGCTCTGCCCATGCCCAGGATAATTGCTGCCGCTATACCTGGTCTTGCCATCGGCACCACAATGCGCCATGTAGTCTGCCACTTTGTAGCTCCCAAAGCCAGTGAGGCTGCTTTGAGTTCTCCTTGCACGGATTTTAAAGCATCCTTAGCTACGCTTATTACGGTGGGAGAAATCATTATAGATAAAACTACGGCGGCAGCCAGAACGCTGTAACCGGACTGCATTGGCGATGATCCGTTTCCGAAATAGGATTTTTGAATTTCTCGTACTATGGGGACCACCTTGGTCATCCCGAAAAGGCCGTATACGACGGAAGGTATCCCTGCCAGGAGCTCTATGGCAGGGTTAATCATTTTTTCAATTCTCTTAGGAGCATACTCAGCTAAGAATATAGCGGTAAAAATGCTAATGGGCACCCCGAGCATCAGCGCACCTAAAGTAATATAAAATGTGCCGACGATCATTGGAAGTATCCCGTAGAAACCCTCCGAGGGGCTCCATTTCTGGCCAAAAATAAAGTTGAAGAATCCTACTTTGTACATTATAGGATAGCCTTCAACAAAGACAAATAAGCCAATCAAGATAATCGATACTATAGAAACTGTAGCACATAAAAACAGCATCTTCCTCATCACGCATTCCCCTTAATTCATCTCACCGGAATAAAGTTTTTCTCTATAATCTTTTGCCCTTCACTGCTCAACACAAAATCTATGAATTGTTTCGTTAGACCTTCAGGTTCTTTTTTAGTCAAGTAGATAAAAGGTCTAGCCAGCTTGTAAGAACCATTGAGCACATTTTCTTTTGTGAGTTCAACTCCATCGATCTTCAGCACCTTAACTTCGCCATTTAAAGCTCCAAAAGAAATAAAGCCTATGGCATTAGGAGTTTGTGCTACGGCAGTTCTTATGGCACCGGTAGAATTATGTATTATGGCCTGGTCCGTAAATTTAGTGCCTTTGCCCAATACTATTTCCTCAAAGGCCTCTCTCGTTCCCGATCCCTCCTCCCGAATAACGACAGTTATTGGCGAATCCTCTCCGCCCAAATCCTTCCAATTAATCACTTTCCCCGAAAACACGTCTTTAATCTGTTCTAAAGTAAGGTCGCTGACAGGATTTGCAGGATTTACTATGACGGCAATGGCATCTTTGGCAATGACGAATTCCTTTACGTTCTTTTCCTCTGCTTTCAATTCCCTCGACGAAGCGCCTATATCGCAAGCTCCTTCCTGAACCGCCTTTATTCCAGCTCCTGAGCCGCCTCCAACCACATTTATTTTGACATTGGGGAACTTATTCATAAATTCCATTGCTAATTCTTCGGAGAGGGGCTGCACTGAAGTGGAACCCGCTATCAGTATGGAGCCTCCAAGGAATCCAGTGGGGCTTTTCCCGCATCCTACTGCCCACAGCAAAAGGGAAGTTAACGCAATTAGGAAAAATAGCTTTTCCTTTTTCAGTAACATACTCTTTCCTCCCAGAAATTTTAGTCCTTCTGTATTATAAAAAGCCAAGTTTATAACCATGTTAAGGAAGTATTAAATAATGTAAAAAATAAAACCGAGTATGGTCTTTAACATTACCCGGTTCAGTCGTTTCGCCTTAAAAAAATTATAACCCTGCTGTTACTGCAGGGTTATTTACTGCCGAACTGTGGGTCTGAACATATCCAGTATGCCGAGGACTATGTGGGCCAGGCCAAAGCCGGTTATGCCTGCCCCTAAATTGCCTCCAACCATCGTGCCAACTCCGGCCACAACTGCTCCAACACAAGCTACTACCCAACTCGTTGTATTTTTCATAAATCCACCTCCTAAGGTGTATTATCTCACCACCTGCCTTTCCTATATTCATCCGACCTTGGAGGTGGATTTTTTTAACTGCAACCGCTGCAGCTGCCGCAGCTACCGCTGCATCCTCCAGAAGCGGAGCTTCCTGCTCCTCCTTTGCCTACAAACATAAATTCAGTAAAGCGTTGTTTTACTTTCCCGCCGCAAATCGGGCATTTCACGTTTTCCTTTTCCCTTAAAGACACAAACTCGCTGAATTTGTGATCGCATTTTTCGCAAACGAAATCGTAAGTCGGCATACGAACATCTCCTTTGCCAGATTTGATAAGGATATCTTTATAAAAATTATAAGGCTTTTTTCGAAAAAAATGAACCCACCGAGATTTTTCCGGGTGGGTTATTTTAAAAAAAATTTTATCTATTAACTACAGCCTCGAACCAGTGCCCGCAGTTAGTGCAAAACCCCCACATCTTTTTGAAATTTCCAAAGTCGTCTTCCTGATAGGAGCAAAACAGGAAGAACAACTCTTCGCATTTCGGGCATCTTACTCCCAACATTTCGCCGTTCCACCCCTGGGCCTTCATTGCGTCCTCACACGTCTCAACGCCTTCGATGTACGAGGGTTTGCACTGAACTTTATTGGCCGGCAAGGTATGCAAAAGAACCCCTCCTAAAATGTATTTTTATTTTAAATTTTTAATTATACCTGCAGGTCCACTTTTAAACCCAAATACTTTTCGTACCTCTTCAATATCGGGTCCACCGTGCCCTTGATGAATTCTATCACCTGACCGGGGCTTCTACCGACGAAATTCGAGGGGTCCATCATCTCTTTGATTTCATCCTTGGTCATCTTGAACCTGCCGTCGGCTGCAATTTTATCTATCAAATTATTGGGCCTGCCCTCTTTAATCTCCGCAGCGGCTTCTATGGAATACCTTCTCAGAACTTCGTGGAGTTCCTGCCTATCTCCGCCCTTTTTCACTGCTTCCATCAATATATTTTCGGTGGCCATAAAAGGCAACTCTTCCCTCACGTGCTTTTCGATTACTTTAGAATTGACCACCAATCTCTGGCTTACATTAATATATATATTCAAAATTGCATCGGTAGCTAAAAACATTTCCGGTATGACGAGTCTCCTGTTAGCGGAATCATCGAGGGTCCTTTCAAACCACTGGTTGGCGGCTGTAATATACGGATTCAACCCGTTTATAATTACATAGCGGCACAGAGCTGTCATGCGCTCGCAGCGCATCGGGTTCCTCTTATAGGCCATGGCCGAAGAGCCAATTTGCCCTTCTTCGAAAGGTTCTTCTATCTCTCTAAGACTGGCCAGCAGCCTGATATCGGACGCAAATTTGTGAGCGCTTTCCGCTATAGATTGCAGGACCCTTAGGATTTGAGAATCCTGTTTCCGGGGATAGGTCTGCCCCGTAATGGGAAAAGTTTTATCAAATCCCATTTTTTTGGCTACCAACATATCAAGCTTTTTTACCTTTTCTTCGTCGCCGTTGAAAAGTTTCATAAAGCTGGCCTGGGTCCCCGTAGTACCTTTTACGCCCCTCAGTTTGATATTCTTTTCCACATATTCCAGATCTTCCAGGTCCATTACTAGGTCTTGAATCCAGAGGCACGCCCTTTTGCCTACAGTCGTAAGCTGGGCCGGTTGAAAATGGGTAAAACCTAGAGTAGGCATATCCTTATACTGCAGTGCAAAATTCTTCAGGTTATATATGACGTTGACCAGTTTTTCTTTTAATATGGCCAGGCCATCCCTCATCAGTATCACGTCGGTATTATCGCCTACGAAGGCGCTGGTCGCTCCCAGATGTATTATCGGTTTTGCCTTGGGACACTGCTTCCCGAAAGCCCATATGTGGGCCATGACATCGTGCCTTGTAATTTTTTCATATTCCTCGGCATCTTCGAAGTTGATCTGATCTACATGAGCTCTCATCTCTTCAATCTGTTCATCGGTGATGGGAAGCCCCAGCTCTTTTTCCGCTTCAGCCAAAGCTATCCATAATTTCCTCCAGGTTGTGTACTTCTTATGAGGAGAAAAATTTTTCAGCATTTTTTCGCTGGCATACCTTTTGGTCAGCGGGTGTTCAAAATACTGTCTCGATTCCATATCGGCATCTTCAACCCCTTTTTCAAAGTAAAGAGCAGGGAAAGCCCTGCTCACGAAAGTTCCTTCACAAACTTTTCGATGCGGTCTAAACCTTCTTTTATATTCTCCATCGAAGTGGCATAAGAAAGCCTTACGTACTCGTCAGCACCGAAAGCTATCCCCGGCACCACCGCAACTTTGTACCTTTCGAGTAAAGCCTCGGCAAAAGCAGTAGAATTCTCGATCAATTTTCCATCTATGTATTTGCCGAAAGTCTTCGAAACGTTCATCATGACGTAAAAAGCACCTTTCGGCATCCGGCAGGAAATTCCCTCTATTTTGTTTATCCTTTCTACCATGTATTCTCTTCTTTTTGCAAACTCCTCCACCATAGTGCCGACAGCTTGGTTCCTGGCCGGATTTTTCAGAGCTTCCAGAGCAGCCTTTTGGGCTATCGAATTCGGATTTGAAGTGGCATGGCTCTGAAAATCGGTCATAGCTTTTATGAGTTCCTTCGGCCCTGCCGCGTATCCGATCCTCCAGCCGGTCATCGAATAAGCTTTGGATACGCCGTTTACCACAAGGGTATTATTGTAAATTTCCTCGCCTAATGAAGCAATGCTCACGTGCTTTTCTCCGTCGTAAACCAATTTATCGTAAATTTCGTCGGATATGACAAATATATTGTGTTCTAAAGCCAAATCGGCTATTTCCTGCAGGTCCTCGCGGGTGTAAACGCTGCCGGTCGGGTTATTAGGGCTGTTTATTATCAAAACTTTTGTCCTTTCGGTGATCAGCGGTTTTATGTTCTCGGCTTTCAGTTTGAAATCTTCTCTCTCGAAAGTGGGGACAAAAACCGGCGTCCCTCCGCATAGCTTTACCATTTCCGGGTAACTTACCCAATACGGCGACGGTATCAATACCTCGTCTCCCTCATCGCACAGACAGTACAATGCATTGAAGATGCAGTGCTTGGCCCCGTTAGAGACGATGATCTGGTTGGTCTCGTAATCGACTCCAATTTCCTCTTTAAAAGCATCAGCAACAGCTTTTTTAAGTTCCACTATGCCGCCCACGGGTGTGTATTTCGTAAACCCTGAATTTATTGCTCCAATGGCTGCTGATTTTATATAATCGGGCGTATCAAAATCGGGCTCACCGGCACCAAAGCTGATGACATCATGCCTCTCGCTCTTTAGCTGTTTTGCTTTAGCATCAACAGCCAGCGTCGGTGACGGACTGATGCTCTTGGACTTTTTAGAGAGAATCATATTTCGGGACCCCTCCCCCTATAATAAATAAATATATTTACTCCAAAGCCAAATCTTTTGGATATTCGATATTGATATCGCTTTCTCCGAAATCGTAGAGCTGTACCACCATGTTAATATTTTGTCCTTCGCTTTTGTTTGAATCGTATTTAAGGTCCAGGCTCAACTTGCGGATGAGAAAATCTTTTTCTCCTATCCACACTTTGTATGTAGCTTCCACATCTTCTATTTCTATTTCCTCTTCTTCGAAAAATACTTTCTTTAACTTTTCTTCGTCGGGAGTGTATTCAATGACCTTGCATTCGACACCTTCTACCATTTCATCGGGAAGGTACTCCGCCTCTTTGATCATGTCCTTCAAATCATTCAGGGTTTTCTCCGGAGTCGATATAATGCCGTCCATATTCCCCAAGCCCAAATTTTCGCTTTCGATCCAATTGTTATTTATAGGATCCTTTATAAAGATTTTATTTTCTTTTTTGTAAATCTCTATATCAAGACCGGCTAAATTTCCGCTCAAATAAACTTGATCCGGATTGACTACTTCTCCTGCTAAAACTACTTGCTGTTTTAAGTCCTTTGATGTCAGTTGGGCATCTATCTTCATCCTGTACCCTGCGATTTCTTTTAACTTTTCGTTGGCCTTTATTACAGCGTCTTTGGGCGACAATTTGCTAAATTGATCTCCGCATCCTGCAAATACCAATGTTACAACAAAAATTATAAGTAGTATGACTATTTTTCGCGCTGACATTCCTAAGTCCTCCCGGAAATGATTTGCTATTTTACTTATTCTTCATTAATCTAGAGTTTTCCTGCTTGGTATAAAAATATAGGGGGCTAACCCCCCTTTTTTATTCGCCAATCAAATTTATCAATGTTTCGTATATATTTTCTTGTTTTTCTTCGATCTTGGAAAAATCCATGTTTTTGACATAAAAACTTTCTAATTCATCGCGCACCTCTTTTGTCTCGTTAAAACATTCGACAGCTTTATTAAAAAGTTGCTCGTAGATTTGCTTAGAAAATTTCACATTCTTGCTATGCTTTTCCAAAAGGGCTTGATCCAGTAAACCATCGAAATCTATCGACACGTCGCCGCTTTTTATTTTTTTGTAAACATGGGGTTCTACGGAATTGATCAATCCTACGTTCAAGTCCTTGATAATGACATGTTCCACGGTTTCAGGAGACAATGGACAGTAAAATGTTTCAACTTCAAAACCTTTTATCATAGCCGTTTTTAAAACTGTCTCAATCAATTTGGCTTTTGCTCGCCCACTTTCACCTTTAAGGATATAGCGCTTTCCGACATTTTTAAAATTATCGTAGAGTAAATTCGTCAATCCACCGGCCATTATGGCAGTTGCGAACATCTTCCTTTCCTTAGGCACCCTTCCACTTCCCGGTGCATTGGTGAATATATCGCCGACTACCTCCTCTATTATCGCGTTCAATCTTTTTTCATCGACAGCCCAGGAATAAATTTCCTGTATCTCATCGTAAAGAGCTTTTGCTGCTCTTAAATAACCATACCCCTTTTTATACCCTCGGCTTATTTCTTTCTGCAGTTTAATTATTTCACTTTTGTGCTTTATTATACCTGCCTCATTCCATGAATCCCCAAAATTTATAATTTCCTCCACGCAGCCGGGGTATTTGGGGTCCACCACGTGCGGCGCCGTGCCGTCGATAAGTGCTATCCCGTATTTGGGCAAAATCAATCCATCTAACGACTTCCGGTCCGCCGAACAATGTAAAAATTCTACGTCAACTCCGCTTCGGACTAGTTTTTCCCCTATTTTCTTTATAAAAGTAGATTTGCCCACCCCAGGGCCGCCTTTCATTATGAAAAACTTTTTGGCATTGTCCCAAGGAAGGACGCTATCGAAAAAGGAAATGTATCCTCTGGGAGTATTTCCGCCGGGATAAAATCGCCTTACAGATCCCTTTTTCATAAAAAGCCCTCCCCCTAAAATGCTATATATTTTTAGCTTATTAAGGGGGAGGTCATTTCGTGAAAGATATAGCTATGTTTCGTAAATCGTCACTAAAGCCTTATCTCCTTTTTTGGAAATTCCGAAGATAAATCCTTTCTTTTTGAGGGATTTGTTCAAAAAATCCACTAAAAGATATAGGTCATCGTGGTAGTTGAATTCTTTTTGAGCTAAAAGCTCGAGTTTTGATTCCATCTCGTAATTTCCTTTCTTGCAGAGATTCATATTAATCCACCGAGTTCCCACTTTTTTATCCTATCAATAACCTCATAATTAGTCAAATCAAAATGGATGGGGGTAATTGAAATATAGTTGTTTTTTATGGCCCATACGTCGGAAGTTTCGTCTTTTAGATCTTCCTCAACCTCTCCTGCCAGCCAGTAATAGATTTTCCCTCTCGGATCCTGCCGGCGGTCAAAGCAATTCTTATACTTTCTGTTCCCGAGCCTAGTTATTAATACCCCCGCTATATCTTCCTCCTCCAGGGGAGGTATATTGACATTGAGCAAGGTATCTTTTGGGAACTCCTTCTCCCTCAGGGCCTCGCACAATTTTCTCACGAACCGGGCCGGGTAGTCGTAAGAAACATTTTCGTAAGCTGCCACTGATACGGCGATAGCCGGAATCCCGTAAATCGCAGCCTCCACCGCGGCCGAAACGGTCCCGGAGTAGATTACATCGGTTCCCAAATTAGGCCCTCTATTTATCCCGGACAAAACCAAATCGGGAGGAACGCTGAGAAGAGCATCGAGAGCCAGCTTCACGCAATCCGAAGGAGTGCCGTTGACCATCCATCCTTCTGCCGAACAATTGCGAAGTTCAGCCCTTTCCACCCGGAGAGGTTTGTGCATCGTGATGGCATGGGCCGTCGCGCTTCTTTCCCGATCCGGCGCCACCACCGTAACTTTTGCTATTTTTGAAATTTCTCTCGCTAAAGCCAAAATGCCTTCGGCGAAGATGCCGTCATCATTAGTTATTAATATATTCATCTTTACACCCCTAACTGATTAAGCGATCAAAGCTTTATTGTAATATTCAACAGCTTTTTCATTTTCTCCCATTCTCTCAAAACATATTCCCAACATAGTATAAATTTCGGATTTATCTTCTATTTGATTTTCTAACTCCTGGTAACATTGGATCGCATCGCTGTAAAGGCCCATTTTCATGAGGCACGCAGCTTTGTTTATGAGTATATCATTGCTCCTCCTTTTTTGCAAAACCTCATCTAACAATTCAAGGGCTTCTTTATATTTTTTTACAGCCATATAGCAAAGGGCCAAGTTGTTTTTTACCTCCACGTCGTCCTTTACGAATTTTTCCGCTTCTCTAAAACATTCGATGGCCTTTTTATAATCTTTCTTTTGATACAGGCAATACCCCTTGTTAATCAGCAAATCTCCGTTTATAGGGTCAATGGCTAGTCCCTTTTCGCAGTATCCTATTGCTTCGTCGTACCTTCCCAATGCAGCAAGGCAAAGGGCTAAGTTGTTTATAGTGGTGATGTCGTTCGGAAAGCGGACCAGGGAAGACTTATAAAGATCTGCCGCCTTTTCGTATTCGCCGGTTTTGGTAAAGATCAGCGCTAAATTAATTTTAGCATTGTAATCATTGGGGATTTTCCCAAGGCAATCCAAAAAGCACTCTTTGGCCTCTTCCAAGCGACCCATTTCCATCAAGCACAGCCCTCGTTTGTTCTGAATCCTCGCGTAATCCCTGTCATCGGCATAAGGCAATATTTTGTCGAGAATCTCAAGAGCCGGGCCGTACTGGTTTTTGTTGAATTTACACATGGCCATGCCGTACGCAGCTTTGACGCGAAAGGACGGATCATCAAGTAACGACCTGTAACTTTCCTCGGCTTTATCAAATTCCAACAACTCTAAGTAAGTCTGTCCTATTAAGTACCGCAATTCGGGTGATTGTTCATAAGAAACGGCTTTTTCGAAAAACTTCAACGCTTCCCCATAGTTCTTTCTCAGGTAACAAATAACTCCGCCCCAACAAAAGAAATCTAGTGCAGAACTTTGTGTCAATTTTTTCCGAACAAATTCGTAAGCAGCTTCGTACATGCCTGTTTCACACAAAAACCTTAGATATATATTAGGCCAGGAGAATGATCTCTTCTTTATCATCTTATAGAGCAGGAGTAATGCTTCTCTCTTATTCATCAATTTGCCCCCCTTTCCCTATATCATAACATATTATTCTATATTTTCTTTTATT
>QGUT01000028.1 GCA_003242255.1 Bacillota bacterium | reverse complement strand
GAAGGCATAAGGCGGCGGTGAACCAGAGCCAGGAGACCTGCCTGTATCTTTTATACACTTACCTACGGGTGATAGGGGGTGTATAGAGGATGGACTTTTAAAGAACCTCTTAACACTTCGTAGTTAAGAGGTTTTTTATTTTCAAAAAACTGAAAGGGGTTTTTAAAATGAGAATGGCCGTTTCGCTTGTTGTGTTAGTTATAATACTCGCCTATCCGGTAAACGCGTACGCAATGCACATAATGGAAGGATTTTTGCCGCTTTTTTGGTGCATCTTCTGGTATGCTGCCTACATCCCGTTTCTACTATTGGGACTTTCGCACATAAGGAAAAAAATCATGTCCGATGCTTCGGGCAAGGTAGTTCTGGGTTTTGCCGGGGCCTTCGCTTTCGTGCTTTCGGCTTTGAAACTTCCTTCGGTTACAGGCAGTTGCTCCCATCCCACGGGAGTGGGCCTCGGGGCTATCCTGTTTGGGCCACTTCCAATGGCGGTAATTGGAGGGATTGTACTCCTTTTTCAGGCATTGCTCCTCGCCCACGGCGGGCTGAGCACCCTAGGGGCTAATTCCTTTTCTATGGCGGTTGCCGGTCCCTTCATTTCCTACTGGGTGTATCGGGCGGCGAGGAGGGCCAAGGTTTCCCGGAATGTCTCAGTATTTCTCGGAGCCGCTTTTGGGGACCTTGCGACTTATGCCGTGACTTCGCTGCAGCTTGCCCTGGCATTTCCCGACAAGAGCGGAGGTTTTTTCCTTTCGTTTTTGAAATTCGCCGGAATTTTTGCCGTGACTCAGGTGCCCCTTGCGATAGCAGAGGGAATTGTCACGGTGATAGTCCTTGATTTGCTTGAGCAGAGGGCAAAAGGTGCAGTGGAAACCCTTATAGAAGAGGAGGGTTTGCGTTGAAAGATAGACGGCTTTTGAGACTTTCTCTTGTCCTTGCGACTACCCTTTTGTTGTTGCTTTTCTTGTCATTTGGGCTGGATCTTGGATTTGAAGGCTCCGACGATAGGGCAGTGGAGCTCATCTTAAATACTAATCCAGATTATACGCCCTGGCTTTCGAACCTGTGGGAGCCCGGAAGCGACTTTATGGAAAAGTTGCTCTTTGGCCTGCAGGTGACGCTGGGGCTTGTGGTTGGAACATATTTTTACATAAAACTGAAGGCGATTGATGATGTTTCTAGATAGGTACGCTTACACCAACCGTTTAAAAGACGTAAGCCCCCTTATAAAAATGGCCTTTGTGTTCTTGATGATGGCGGTGGGATTCGCTGGAGGGCTTTGGATTCACGCTTTAATCTTCTTTATAATGGCGATTGCAACAGTTTTTATAGCAGGCATCGACCTTAAGGTCTATTTAGGGCTAGTGTCAGGAGCGCTATTTTTTCTGCTTCCTGGTGTTTTTGTGGTTTTTCTTTCCTGTGATTCGCTGATGAGGGCGGCGTTGCTTTTCAGCCGCTCCCTTGCCATGGTTTCGTGTTTTTATTTTCTTTGTCTCACCACACCGGCACTGGAAGTAGTGGTAGCTCTAAAGGGTTTAGGTGTGCCCCGGCTTTTCGTGGAACTTTCATTTCTGACTTACAGACAGATTTTTACCCTAGCCGACTATGCTGGGATGATATACAACGCCCAGACGGCGAGGCTCGGATATGTGAGTTTTGCATCTTCGCTTCGCTCCACGGGCTTTCTGGTCGCTGGGCTTTTTGCAAAGGCCATGGAAGGCTCCAATAAACTTCAGATGGCATTGGAGGCCAGAGGGTATGACGGTGGAGAGCTAAAAGTGCTAGATATTCGTCCAACTGACAATAAAAAAGAAAATGATAATAGTCATTTCGGCAATAATTCTGTCGGCGATTTATTCACTAATAAAATGGGGTAAGGGATAAAATGGGAGAATGCTGGATGGAATTGAAGGACGTTTATTACAAATATCCCGGCGGCGAATGGGCGTTAAAAGGGATAAACCTTAGGCTTGAGAAAGGAAAAAAAGTTGCGATATTAGGACCAAATGGCGCGGGAAAGTCTACTTTGCTTCTTCACTTGATAGGGATATTAAAGCCGAAGAAAGGCGCTGTTTATTTTGACGGCTCAAAGGTGGAGTATACAAAGGCTTTCTTGAAGAGGCTGCGGCAAAAGGTAGGGTTGGTCTTCCAGGACCCGGACACCCAGATGTTTGCAGGTAGTGTATTTCAAGAGGTCGCCTTCGGCCCTTTGAATCTCGGCCTCGAAGAACAGGAAGTAAGAAATAGGGTTCTAAAGGCCCTGGAGGTCATGGGAATAGAGGATTTAAAGCATAGGCCTGTACATTTCCTGAGTTACGGGCAGAAAAAGAAGGTCGCCATAGCCTCAGTCCTCGCAATGAGCCCGGAGGTGCTGGTATTCGATGAACCGACGGCGTACTTAGACCCGAAGTCTTCGGCGGAACTAGTGGAAATTATGGAAAAACTATATCTCTCGGGAAAACAAATCGTAATATCGACCCATGACGTAGACTTGGCCTTCAGCTTTGCGGATTGGATTGTGGTAATGAAAGACGGCAGGGTCCTGGCGCAGGGAAGCCCCGTCGAAATTTTCACCGACAAAGATATTATATCGGAATCGGGTCTAGAAATGCCGCTTATAGTCAAAATCGGCACCCTTCTTAAAAAGAAAGGGTTACTTAAAGGAACTTTCCCCAGAAACTTTGAACAGCTGGCCTCAAAGCTGGAAGATGACGGAGGGGATTGAATTGGCAAAAGGGTTCATGATTGCAGGAACCCACAGCGGTTCCGGCAAGACAACGCTGGCCCTTGGAATAATGGGGGCACTTGCCGAAAGGGGAGAAGTAGCGGCCTTCAAAGTTGGGCCAGACTACATAGACACAGCCTACCATAAGTTCGTTACAAAGGCACCGTCGTACAACCTGGACGTGTTTATGCAAGGAGAAGAAAAACTCAAGGATTTATACCTAAAAAAGTCAGAGGGTCGATTTGTCTCGGTCGTAGAAGGAGTCATGGGGCTTTTTGATGGCATGGACGATACCGGCTATGCCAGCAGCGCCCACGTGGCGAAATTGCTGTCCCTCCCCGTTATACTAATAGCGGATGCTTCGGGGATGGCAAGGAGTATAAGCGCTATGGTTAAGGGTTACAAGGAGTTCGACGAAGGCCTTAATGTAAAAGGGGTAATATTAAACAGGGTAAGCGGGGAAGGCCACTTTTCACTTTTAAAGCGATGTCTAAAGCAGGATTTAAAACTTCCCGCTTTAGGATATTTGCCCTACGACGCTGAACTTTCTCTTCCAGAAAGACACTTAGGGCTTTTGCCCGTATGGGAGATGAAAAATTTCGAGGAGAAATTCGAAAAACTCTTTGAGAAAGTAAAAAAACACATCGATTTAGAGGAGATCCTTAGCATCGCCTCTTCGGCCAAAATCGTTGAAAATCCCTATTATGATAAAAAATCCTCAGTAAGTGAAACTGCGTTAAAAATCGGCGTTGCCATGGACGAAGCCTTCAACTTTTACTACGCGCAAAGCCTGGAGACCCTGAGAGATCTGGGGGCAGAACTTGTATTTTTCAGCCCCCTTAGGGATTCTTCTCTTCCGGAGGGAATATCAGGGCTCATAATAGGTGGTGGTTTTCCAGAAATTTTCGCTGAAAAGTTGAGCTCTAATAACGATATGATGAAATCGATAATGGAGGCCTTCGAGGCCGGTATGCCGATTTACGCGGAGTGCGGAGGGCTGATGTACCTTACGAGAAGCATAACAGACATGAAGGGACGGCGCTTTCCGATGGTCGCCATATTTGACATGGATTCGGTGATGACGGGGAGCTTGAAGAGGTTCGGCTATGCTGAAGCGGTAGTAACGGATGACACGGTTATCGCTCCTAAAGGGACTTTGCTGAAAGGCCACGAATTCCACTATTCGGAAGTAATAAATTCAAAAGAAAAAACTTCTTACCTGGTCAAAAAACAAAGCGGTAAGATGTACGGCTGCGGATTTGCAAAGAAAAACTGCCTTGCAACATTTTTGCACATAGATTTTTACGCCTATCCCGAGCTTGCGAGGCACTTTATTGAAAAATGCTGCCGTTTTATAGGAGGAAATTTATAATGAAAGCGCTGCTTTTGATAGCCCATGGGAGCAGGGAAGGCGACTGCGCCCGGGTCATGGAAAAAATCCTGAAAAAAGTGAAAAGTTCCGGTGTTATTGGACTTGCAGAGGTAGCCTACGTTCAGTTTCAACATCCGACGATTGAAGAGGCAGTAAGGTCCCTCACCGATTCTGGGGCTAAGGAGATTTTGGCCGTGCCCTTTTTCCTCTTCGAAGGGGTCCACGTAAAATGCGACATACCTCATCAGCTTAGAAAAGCAGCGTCTGAATATCCGGCTGTAAAGATTTTTCTTACAAGGCCATTGGGTTACGACGATAAACTGGTGGACATCATTTTAGTGAGGATCAGTGGAGAAAAAGAGGTGTTGACATGTATTTAAAAGACCCGAAGGCTATAGAGGAAAAAAGCTTCGACATTATCAAAAAAGGAATAGATAAGAATCTTTTTTCCGATGAAGAATTGGAGGTAGTAAAGAGGGTTGTACATGCCACAGCCGATTTTGAGTTTGCCCGCCTCATTAAATTCAATAACGGTGCCGTCGAAGCAGGTATAAAAGCCATAAGGATGGGATGCAATATTGTGACGGATACGAGGATGGCCCGGGCAGGTATAAAAAGGGAACTGGCCAAAAGCTTTGGCATCAGGGTCAGGTGCTATGCATCTTCGAAAGAAGCCGAAAAGATGGCAGAGCAAAACATGACCAGGGCCATGGCCGCTGTTATACTTTCCTTGCGCGATCCGGAAAATAAAATTTTCGTGATTGGAAATGCCCCTACCGCCCTCTTTAAGCTCAACGACCTGATAAGAGAAGGAAAGGTGAGTCCGGCCCTGGTGGTGGGAGTTCCCGTCGGCTTTGTCGGGGCAAAAGAGTCGAAAGAGGAACTCCTTGAACTTCCTGTCCCGAGCATCGTGGTTCAAGGGTGCAAAGGGGGGACTCCTGTGGCGGTGGCGATAATTAATGCCCTGCTTTTCCTGGCAGAAAGGCGGGATGAACTTGGTTGACTTCGTTTTAAAGGATGGAAAAAAGCTCAGGCTGGGTTACACCACCGGCTCCTGCGCTGCGGCTTCGGCTAAAGCGGCGACGATAGCGCTATTTTCGGGCAGCGCGCCGGAATATGTAAAAATAGAAACTCCGGCAGGGAAAGTCCTGACGATTAAGGTGGAAGAATGGGAAAATGGCGGCAGTTGGGCAAGATGTGCTGTGAAAAAAGATGGGGGAGACGACCCCGATGTGACACACGGCCTTTTAGTGTGGGCAGGGGTTGAAAAAACATCTTCCGCAGGCATAGAGATCACGGCGGGCGAGGGAATAGGCATTGTCACAAAGCCCGGCCTTCCAGTAAAACCCGGCAAGCCCGCCATAAATCCGAAGCCTATGGAGATGATAACCAAAGAAGTTTCTAAAGTGCTCCCGGAAGGCGAGGGGGTCAGGGTTATCCTCAGCATTCCCGGGGGAGAAAAAGTGGCTGAAAAGACCTTCAACCCCAGACTGGGAATAATAGGAGGGCTTTCGATTTTAGGCACGACCGGCATTGTCACGCCTATGTCCACCGAAAGCCTGAAGGAAACGTTGGCACTGGAACTTTCGGTGCTTTCAGCAGAAGGCGCAAAATCTCTGGTAATCGTCCCCGGAAATTATGGGAGGGACTTTGCGCGGAAACTGGGTTTTGACGATGCTCTTATAGTATCTTGCGGCAATTTCATAGGGTTTGCGCTGGATAAGGCCGTGGAGTACGGCTTTAAAAAAGTAAACATTATAGGTGAAATCGGAAAACTCATTAAGGTGTCTGCTGGCATTTTCGACACAGCAAACAGGATAGCCGACGCCAGGACCGAAATTATTACGGCGTATGCAGCCCTTTTTGGCGTGGCGGGAGAGACATTAAAAAAACTTATGGATGTTGCTACGACGGCTGGGGCCCTGGAAATACTGGAAAAAAATAATATAGAACTTAAAAATTTCTGCAGTTTCATTGCTGAAAGGGTTTTGGAACGATGTCTTTGGTACACCCGACAAAAAATAGGGATTTCCGTGTATCTTGTTTCCAGAGAAAGAGGGCTTCTGGCAGTGGCGGGGGAGTGAGCAAATGATAAGTATAGTGGGAGTAGGTCCCGGCCACCCGGATTTTTTGACTTTTGCTGCGGTAAAGAGGATAAAAGAGGCCGACCTGCTGATAGGGGCAAAGAGGCACCTGGAGCTATTCTTGGACCTCAGGTGCGAAAAGATTGCATTCGATTCTGAAGTCGACCTGTGCAGGCTTTTGAAGAAAAAGGGGCGGATAGTAATCCTTGCCTCGGGCGACCCGGGGATTTATGGGATTCTGGATACCGTATTAAAATATGCCGGAGAAAGGGATGTGGAGGTTCTGCCCGGAATAAGTGCTTTCCAGTATATGCTAGCGAAATTAAAGCTTCCGGCGAAAGAAACGGCCGTATTGAGTATGCACGGGAGAAAGGTCGATATTGTGCCTGCGGTTAAAAAATACAAAGTGGTTGTGGTTTTCACCGACAGCCAGAATACGCCCCAGAAGATAGCTCAAACCCTTCTTTTAAATAAAATTGCGGACAGGATAATCCACGTGGGGGAAAATCTCTCCTATGACTGTGAGAAGATAAAAACCTACAAATTGGAAGAGCTTGCCTCAAGTGAAGAAAATTTTCAGCTAAACCTGGTGGTGATAGAAAAATGTGGAAGTATGGATTCGGAATCCCCGACGAGCTTTTTTTGAGGGGGAACGTCCCAATGACGAAAGAAGAAGTAAGGGCGGTCTCCCTTGCAAAGCTGAGATTAAGTAGGGGCTCAGTTTTGTGGGACGTAGGGGCTGGTACGGGTTCGATATCCATTGAAGCCGCGCTATTTTGCAAAGATGGCGTGGTATTTGCTATAGAAAAAGACGAACAGGCCCTGAATCTCGTCATAAAAAACGCGAGGAGATTCGGAATTTCAAACTTGATACCTGTACATGGGGAGGCTCCTGAGGCACTTTTAGACCTTCCGAGTCCCGACCGGATTTTTATAGGGGGGAGCAAAAATAGGCTCGGAGATATCATAAAACTCTCCTGCGAAAAACTGGAGGAAAATGGCAGGGTAGTGATAAACACCATTACGGTGGAAAGCGCCTGTGAAGCCGTGAAAGTCCTTGAGTCATCAGGTTTTAGCACGGAAATGGTGATGCTTTATGTTTCCCGCGCTAAAAAGGTGAAGGACTTGCACATGTTGATATCCCAAAATCCTGTATGTGTGATATCCGGCGATTTTAAAGGGAAAGGGGAAAGTTAATGAAAAAAGCTGCTGGGACTTTTTACGGAGTGGGCGTCGGCCCTGGAGACCCGGAACTCATTACCTTGAAAGCGGTAAGGGTCCTGCAATCCGTGGATATAGTGGCGGCACCAGGCAAAGAAAAAAGTATTGCCCTGGAAATAGCAAAGCCCTACGTCCAGGGGGATGTCATAGAGCTCAGGTTTCCGATGGGCCTTTCCGGTGCGGAAAGGGAAAGGGCTCTCGATGAAAACGAAAGGGTCTTGAGGGGATTTTTGGCCGCTGGTAAAAAGGTGGCATTCATAACCCTGGGCGACCCCATGACGTACAGTACTTTTGCCTATATGGCCGAAAGGCTGAAGGATTTCAAAATAGAAATTGTGCCCGGGATAAATTCCTTTTCGGCGGCGGCTGCAAGGCTCAAACTCCCCCTTGCCGAAGGGGACGAATCCTTGGCGGTGATTCCTGCGTCCAAGATGGCCTTTTTGGATAAGGTCCTTGATGAATTTGAAAACGTAGTGGCCATAAAAATTTCGTCGCACTATGATGAAGTCCTGGAACTTTTTGAAAAAAAAGGGTTTTATTCTGCCCTTTCGGTAAGGTGCGGCCATGAAGGCGAAATCGCCACTTTCGAACCCGAAAGGTACAAGGGGCAAAAGGTCGACTACCTTTCGCTCCTCATAGGAAAGAAGGTGAAAAAGTGATATATTTTATCGGCGCAGGGCCGGGGGACCCGGAACTGATTACCGTAAAAGGGAGGAAAATCCTTTCTTTCTGCGACGTGGTGATTTACGCGGGCTCGCTGGTTAACCCCCTCGTCTTGAAGTACGCGAAAGCTGATGCCAGGATATACGACAGTTCCCGCATGGACTTGGATGAGATAGTAGAGGTGATGAAAGATGCCTACCACAAAGGAATGGACGTCGCAAGACTTCACAGCGGCGACCCCTCCCTTTACAGCGCGGTGAGGGAACAGGCCAGCAAGCTTGAAGAACTGGGAATCCCGTACGAAATAGTCCCCGGCGTCAGCTCCTTTTGCGCGGCGTCGGCGGCGTTAAAAAGAGAGCTCACGGTGCCGGGAGTGAGCCAGACGGTAATAATTACCAGAATTGCCGGAAGGACTCCGGTGCCCGAAAACGAGGACTTGCAAAAACTTTCGGCCCACAGAGCCACGCTGGTGCTGTTTTTGAGCGCGGGCAACATGGAGGATGCTGTGGGGCGGATAATCGGCTCTTATGGCCCCGACGCGCCCGCGGCGGTGGTGTACAAGGCGAGCTGGGAAGACGAAAAAGTCGTGCGGGGAAAATTGAAGGAGATAGCCCTCAAGGCGAAAAACGAAGGCATAGAAAAAACGGCCCTGTTGATTGTAGGAAACGCGCTCGGGGATAACTTTGAGCTTTCGAAGCTTTATTCCCCTAATTTTTCCCACGGCTGTCGGGGTGCTCGAAAATGAAAAGAGCGGTAATCGCGGTGACGGAAAGGGGCGGGAATTTGGCCGCATTCATTGCCGAAAAGCTGAATGCAGACCTTTACCTCCCCGAAAGGTACGCAAAAGAAAAGGGCCTGGGCGGAAAAAAAGGTAAATACCCCATAGTTGGGGAATTCGTGCCGTTCGTCGAGGGGATTTTTGACAGGTACCGGGCTTTGATTTTCGTTTCGGCCGTCGGTATAGCCGTGAGGGCCATCGCCGGAGCGGTAAAAAGTAAACTTTCAGACCCCGCGGTCGTGGTGGTTGACGAGGGTGGAAACTTTTGCGTGAGCCTGCTTTCGGGGCATTTCGGAGGAGCCAACGAACTTGCTAAAGAAGTGGCGGGGTTGATAGGAGCCACGCCTGTCATCACGACGGCTACAGATGTGGCGGGAATTAAAGCTCCCGATGACATGGCGCGCAAGCTCGAGCTACACGTAGAAAAAGCCGGGGACCTGAAGAAGGTAAATTCCTGCCTTTTGAGAGGAGAGAAGGTGGTTTGTGCGGTGGGCCCTGACTTTCCGAAAAAATTGATTGAAAACAGTTTATCCGCGCAAATTGTGGAATTGAATACTATTCCCCGGGATGCAAAGGCCGCCGTTTTTGTCACCGATTATGAGATAGAGCCGCCTGACATCCCTCACGTCGTCCTGAGGCCGAGAAGGATCGTGCTGGGAATCGGGTGCAAAAAAGGAGCGGATTTTAGTAAGCTTAAATCCATGATGGAAAGTTTTTTCCTAAAGCTGGGACTTTCCGTTTCGGGGGTAGGGAAGATAGCGACGCTGGATATAAAAAAGGATGAAGCATGCATCTTCAAGCTTTCCAGATGCCTGGGCGTTCCTGTCGATTTTTTCAGCGTCGGGGAATTGAAAAAATTCGAATCGCTTTTTCCAAAGTCCGGTTTTGTGAAGGAAAAAATCGGCGTGGGCAGCGTCGCAAGACCTGCTGCCTTTATTTCGAGCGGCAAAGGAGTGGAACTGGGATATATCAGCGGGGGAGGATTTACCCTTGCGGCGTACAGGAGGGTTTTTCATGAGCTGGATTAAAGTAGTGGGAATCGGCCCCGGGAGCATGGATGACCTGACCCCCAGAGCTTTGAGAGCCATCGTGGAAGCTGAAGCCGTTGTGGGTTACGTCAAGTATTTGAAGTTCATCGGCTCCCTCGTGGAAGGTAAAACGGTGGTGGCTTCAGGAATGAGAACGGAAGCTGAAAGATGCAAAAAAGCCATAGAACTTTATAAAAAAGGGCTGAAAGTGAGCGTAATAAGCGGAGGAGACCCGGGGATTTACGGAATGGCCGGCCTCTTGCTGGAGCTTGCGGTGAAAGAAGGGCTAAGAGCCGAAATAGAAGTGGTACCGGGGATAACGGCGTTGAATTTTGCATCCTCTCTTCTGGGTGCCCCTGTCGTGCAGGACTTTGCGGCGATAAGCCTTTCAGACCATCTTACTCCATGGCAGGTAATAGAAAAGAGACTTGACGTAGCGGCGCAGGCGGATTTCGTGATCGCCCTTTACAATCCGGCAAGTTCCGAAAGGCCCGAAAACTTCAGGAAAGCCTGCGATGTCCTGATAAAGCATAAAAAAGCCGATACGCCGGTGGGGATAGTTAAAAACGCTTTCAGAGAAGGTCAGTGGGTGAAGCTGACAACTCTTTTAAAGGCTCCAGATTACCCCGTAGATATGAATACCATAGTCATAGTGGGGTCTTCTTCCACAAAGGTGATGGGCAACTGGATGATAACATCCCGGGGGTATGATATATGATACTGGTGCTCGCAGGGACCGAGGAGGGGAGGAAACTTTCCGAAAACCTGTATAAAATGGGTCTTAATGTAATGGCCAGCGTCGTTTCCGAATACGGCAAAAGCCTTCTTGACCGTAAGTTGAAGGCAAGGGCCGGTCCACTGAACGAAAAGGAATTGGGCCAACTTATTGAAATACACGATATAAAAATATTAATTGACGCAACCCACCCCTTTGCCGCTGACATAAGCAGGACAGCCATGAAGGTGTGCTCAGAAAAAAAAGTGAGGTACATCAGGTTTGAAAGGGAAAGCGCCGATGTGGACCTGCCGGGCGTGATAAAGGTTGATTCCTTCGAAGAGGCCAGGATGAAAGCGGAGGGATTTGACTCCATATTCCTCACCACGGGAAGCAGGAATCTTCACGTTTTTTCCGATTTAAAGGAAAGAGGGAAGAAGCTCAAAGTCCGGGTTCTTCCGTGCAGCGAAGTCATCAAAAAATGCGAAGAATTAGGCTTTTTGCCCGACGAGATAATAGCCGCCAAGGGCCCTTTCAGCGAAGAGATGAATTACATCATGTTCAGGGATTTCAAAGCAGAAGTGGTCGTGACAAAAGAAAGCGGGCCCACGGGAGGGGTGTTGGAGAAAATTAAAGCGTGCAGAAGGCTCCAAATCCCGTTAATCGTTATTAGACGGCCCTGCCTTTCTTATCCTGTGGTGGTGCGGAATATGGAAGAACTGTTAAAGGAGATGGGACCTGAAATGGGATAGGCGAGATCTTCCTCGTAGGAGTGGACCACCAGGCGCCGGTGGAAGTTAGGGAAAAGGTAGCCGTAAGGAAGGGTGATATAAAGGATTGCCTTTTAAGGATAAAGGCGATTTCCGGCCTGAAAGAGGTGGTTTTGCTCTCTACCTGCAACAGGACCGAATTTTACGCGGTCATGGAAGATTCAGTAAGACCCGGGGCAATGGAATTTTTTAAACTTTCGGGCGGAGATTACGAAGAAATTTCCCGTTATATATACGTTCACGAAGGGGAAAAAGCGGTGAGGCATCTTTTCAGGGTGGCCTGCGGGTTGGAATCGATGGTCGTTGGAGAAGACCAGATTTTAGGGCAGGTGAAGGAGGCCTGGGAATGGTCTAAAGAATCACAAAGCTCTGGCAAAGTTTTAAACAGGCTTTTTCTTGATGCGGTGACCCTGGGAAAAAAGGCGAGGAGCGAAGTCAAAATATCGGACGTGCCCCTTTCGGTGAGTTATATAGCTGTAAGATTTATAGAGGAATACTTCGGAAGTCTTGAGGGGAAGAAGGTCTTCGTCCTCGGCACAGGCAAGACCGGCAGGATAACGATTAAAAACCTTATCCAGAAGGGTGTAGGGGAAGTTTTTGTAACCAGCAGGACATGGGAAAGAGCTTTGGCGCTAAAAGAGGAAATACCCGAAGTCTACCTGGTGCCTTACGAGGAAAAATACCGGGCTATGGCCAGTTGCCAGATTGTTATAAGCGCCAGCGGAGCACCGCACTATACCGTGGACTGCGAGAAGTTCGCACAAATTTATACGGGAGGAGGCGTAGCTTTTTTGGACCTATCCGTACCCCGGGATATAGACCCCGAAATCGCCCGTTTGCCTAACGTCCAAATCTTTACCCTGGATGACCTCAAAAAAACCGCCGAGGAAAACCAAAAAAAGAGGCTTTACCTCGCGAAAAAAATCGAGGAAATGGTAGATAGTGCCGTGAAGGATTACCTGAATTGGTTGAAAACTCTTCAGGTGGTGCCGGTAATAAGAAAGGTATCCGATTTTGCAAGAGCCGTGTGCGTTGAAGAATTCGAAAATTTGATCCGCAGACTTCAGAATGTGGACGACAAGGAAAAAAAGCAGATAAAAAGGGCCATGGAAAGGGTTTGTTCAAAAATGACTGCAGTTTACCTGGAGACGGTAAAGTACCTGGCAGAAAGGCAAAAATTCGACCCGGGGCTGGAGTTTCTCTTTACTGGGGGTGATGTCGACGGCTAAAGTGGTGCGGGTGGGCACGAGGCAAAGCGAGCTTGCCCTGATTCAGACGGAAATCATAATCGGAAAACTTTTAGAATATTTTCCGGACTGGAAATTCGAAGTCGTTAAAATAAAGACAAAGGGGGACAGGATGGAGAAAGCCGACCTCAAGGAAATAGGAGGAAAAGGATTGTTCGTTAAGGAAATAGAAGAGGCTTTACTGAATGGAGAAATCGACTTTGCGGTCCACAGCATGAAAGACATGCCCTATGAAATACCGGAAGGCCTGGTTATAGCGGCCGTTTCGGAAAGGGAAGATCCCAGGGATGTTTTGATTTCGAAAAACAAAAAGACGGTGCAAGAACTGGGAGCTCATTCTAAAATAGGCACTTCCAGCTTGAGGCGACAGGTTCAGCTAAAATCGCTCAGGTCTGACCTTGAGATAATCCCGTTGCGGGGAAATATTGCCACAAGGCTGAGAAAGATGGACGTACTTGGTTTAGACGGCATAGTCCTTGCCGCGGCAGGGCTCAAGCGCTTGAAAATGGAAGGCCTTATCGCGGAATATTTCTCCGTCCACGAAATGGTGCCGGCCGTAGGGCAGGGAGCTCTTGCCGTGGAAACCAGAAAGGAAAGCGAATTCGAAAAGCTGTTAAAAAAAATAAATCACAAACCCACAGAAATTTCGATTTGCGCGGAGCGGGAATTCATGAAAGCCCTCGGTGGAAGCTGCAATTTTCCGATAGGAGCCTACGCCAGGATTGAAGGCGGTAAAATAGTTCTCACCGGCATGGTGGAGAAAAACGGAATGGTAAAAAAAGCCACGATTTTCGGCGACATCGGAAATCCGAGAGAAGTGGGGGAAAATCTTGCGAAGTTGCTGGGTGATGAAAATGGCGGGTAAGGTTTATCTTGTGGGAGCTGGCCCTGGCGATGCGGGCCTTTTGACCCTGAGGGGGAAAGAATTGCTCAAAAAAGCCGACGTGGTCCTTTACGACCGGCTGGTAAATCCAGAGATTCTGAAATTTGCAAGAGAAGATGCCGAGCTCATAGATGTGGGGAAATCGCCGGGTGAAATCCCCGTGCCGCAGGATGAAATTAATAAACTTCTTTTCGAAAAAGCTAGAGAAAACCGCTTTGTTGTCAGGCTAAAAGGAGGCGACCCATTCGTCTTCGGAAGGGGTAGCGAAGAGGCGCTTTATCTTGCGGAAAGGAAAATCCCTGTGGAAATCGTCCCCGGCATTACATCAGCCGTTGCAGTTCCGGCCTACGCGGGGGTTCCCGTAACCTGCCGGGGTTTTTGCTCCTCGTTTCATGTCTTTGCGGGAAGCGAATATGTGGCGGATAAATTCGACTGGAAGTGCATCTCGAAGCTCGAAGGTACCCTGGTCTTTCTGATGGGTGTGAAAAATATAGATTACATCGCAAAAAATCTTATAGAAAATGGGAAAAACCCCCTGACCCCTTCGGCCATTACAATGTGGGGGACGACGGGGATGCAAAAGACGGTGGTCTCCAACCTTGCAAAAATAGCTGAAAAAGCCCAGAATGCAGGGATAGAAAACCCGGCGGTGCTCGTAGTCGGTGAAACCGTGAGTTTGAGGAAATATCTCAACTGGTTCGAGAAAAAACCCTTTTTTGGCAAAAGGATTTTATTCACGGGTAGTGGCGACGACTTTCCGCTTTTAAAAGAATTGGGGGCCCAGGTCATCAGCTGTCCCACCATTAAAATAGTATTTGATTTCGAGGAATCTCAAAAGGCCCTTGATAAGATGATGGATTCAGACCTCGTTATCTTTTCGAGTCCCAATGCGGTAAAGTCCATAGTATCC
>QGUT01000170.1 GCA_003242255.1 Bacillota bacterium | reverse complement strand
GGGTTGGAAATGTTTATAAAAGGGCTCTGATACACGTGACCGAGCAGTTGCAAAAAGCATTGGGCACCAAGGTCAAAATTAAAGGCAGTGAAAAACGGGGAAAGATTGAGATAGATTTTTATTCGGAGGATGAACTGGAGCGAATAATTGAAATCATCGCAGGATATTAATTTTTAGAAAGCGCGTGTTTCACGTGAAACATTCCGGTTTCGTTTACAGGCTAGGGGGTGCTTTATGATAAGAATAGGAATTGTTGGGGCTGGCAAGGGAGGCACTGCTATTTTAAAGGAAATAGCGGGCCTTGAGGATGTGAGGGTGGAAGGTGTTGCTGATCTGGACGATAAAGCACCGGGTATATTGCTCGCAAAAGAAATGGGAATACCGACTTTTAAGGACTGCAGAGAACTCATGCGGGCCAAAAAGCTGGACCTGGTCATAGAAGCGACTGGAAGCAAGGAAGTACAGGCCATAATTGAAGCCGAGAGACAGGAAGACACATCGGTAATGGATGCCCGGGAGGCCCGCCTTATGATGAGCATTATCAACGCCAAAGCAGAGATGATAGAAAAGCTCCACGTGCAGGCCCATGAACTGACAACCACGGCAGAAGAATTGAAAAATGCGATTTCCAGGATATCCGTGGCAACTAAGGAACTGGCAGCTGGAGCCGAAGAACTGGCTGCGAGGAGCCAGGTGCTCAATGATGCAGCAGGCAATGCTAAAAATCATCTGGGGAAAATTAGCGATGTGCTGAAATTCATAAAAAAAGTGGCGGTTCAGACCAATCTGCTGGGGCTCAATGCGGCCATAGAGGCCGCCAGGGCTGGAGAGTACGGAAGGGGATTTTCCGTGGTGGCCGGGGAAGTGAGGAAAATGTCCACCGACAGCGCGAAGGCTGCTGAACAGATAAGCGAAATCCTGACTAACATCGAAAAAACTGTAATCGAAATAATAAACGGCATAATGGATAGCGGTCAGGTTACGGAGCGCCAGGTCACTGCAACCCAACAGATTGCAGCAAAAGTGGAACAGATAAAGCAACTGGCCGAAAATCTGGGCAGCGTTGCAGGTCAGTTGGCCGAGTTGAAATGACAAATCAAAAATCCTGTTGATTCGCCCTGACGCAAGGGGTGTCCTGAGCGAAGGGGGGAAAGCCGCGAAAAAGAATGATATTTTTTTGAAGCTTTTCCTCCGGAAAAGCTTTTTTATTTTTGTAAGCAAATTTGAGAAGAAATTCACGAACAAGGCAAAGGGGAGAGAAATTATGTACATCAACAAAAATGGCAATTTGGAAGACCTTAGGGCGGACTTCATCGACGACGAAGTCATCGGAAGAGCTCTGGAATCGGGGAAAAATTTTTCTAAAGAAGACATCAGGGAGATCCTCCAGAAGGCCAGGGAGGCAAAGGGCCTCGACCTGGAAGACGTGGCCAAGCTCCTGTTTTGCGAGGACGAAGAACTTCTGGAAGAGATGTACGCCGTGGCGAAGGAATTGAAAGAAAAAATTTACGGCAAAAGGATAGTCATATTCGCTCCACTTTACTACAGCGATTACTGCGTGAACAACTGCCGCTACTGCGGCTACCGTAGAGATAACAAAACTCCCCGCCGGCGGCTGACGATGGAAGAAGTGAGGCGGGAAGTAGAAATTTTGGAGGAAATGGGCCACAAGCGGCTGGCCTTGGAAGCCGGGGAGGACCCGGTCCACTGCCCTATCGAATACACGCTGGAAGTGATAAATACGGTGTACGATACCAAGCTGAAAAACGGCAGCATCCGCCGGGTGAACATAAACATAGCCGCCACTACCGTGGAAAATTACAGGAAATTGAAGGAGGCCGGAATAGGCACCTACGTCCTCTTCCAGGAGACCTACCACCGGCCCACCTATAAAACCATGCATCCTTCCGGTCCTAAGAGCAATTACGACTACCACACGACGGCTATGGACCGGGCCATGGCTGGAGGCATCGACGACGTAGGGCTGGGAGTCCTGTTCGGACTTTACGATTATCGGTACGAGGTGCTGGCTCTCCTGCAGCATGCAAAGCATCTGGACGAGACTTATGGAGTGGGCCCCCACACCATATCTTTTCCGAGGATCAAGCCGGCCTTCGGCGTCGATGTGAAAAAATTCCCCCACATGGTCTCGGATGAGGATTTCAAGAAGATAGTTGCGATAGTTCGCCTGGCGGTGCCCTACACCGGTATGATACTCTCCACCCGGGAACGCCCGGATTTCAGGGAAGAGGTCATCGCCGTTGGAATATCGCAGATAAGCGCGGGCTCGTGCACGGGCGTAGGCGGATACTACGAGGAGATATCGAAAAAAGAAAGTAAAACCAGTCCCCAGTTTCAGGTGGAAGATCAACGCACCCCCAACGAAGTTCTGCTTTCACTCTGCGAAAAGGGATACCTGCCCAGCTACTGCACCGCCTGCTATCGCAGGGGGCGGACCGGAGACAGGTTTATGGAACTTGCCAAATCCGGCAACATCCATAACTTCTGCCAGCCCAATGCCATACTCACCTTCAAAGAATTTATCATGGACTACGCCAATCCGAAACTCAGGGAGATAGGCGAGAAGGTGATAGAAAAAAGTTTGGAGGACATCCCCAGCCCGACCGTAAGGCAAAAGACGGCGGAAAGGTTAAAGAAAATAGAAGCGGGGGAAAGGGACCTCTACTTTTAAAATTTCTCAAGATGGAATCTGCGAAAGTTCTTTTCGCAGATTCTTTTTTATGGTAAAGTATTTATTGATTTTAAAAAAGAGGTGCTTTCGATGGCATACTTCGACAATGCCGCTACTTCATGGCCCAAGCCCGAAGAAGTGTACAGGACGATGGACGCCGCAATGAGAAATTACGGAGGCAATCCGGGCAGGAGCGGGCACAAAAAAGCCCTCGAAGCTGCAAGGCTCGTCTATGAGGCGAGAGAGACCATAGCTTCATTCCTGAACGCCGAAAGCCCCAACAACATAATATTTACCGCGAACGCCACCGAAGCCCTGAACACCGCCATAAAAGGGGTCCTGCGCCCCGGCGACCACGTGATCACCACTTCCATGGAACACAATTCGGTGGCAAGGCCCATATACGCCCTCACGAAGTCGGGCGTAGAATGGGATGTAGTAAAATGCTCGAAGGACGGGACCCTGGACCCGGAAGATGTCCTGAAAGCTATAAAGCCCAACACCCGCCTCATCGCCGTGACCCATGCCTCCAACGTTACTGGAACCGTAATGCCCGTGGAGGAAATCGGCCGAATAGCCCGGGAAAGAGACATTTTGTTCCTGGTCGATGCAGCTCAGACCATAGGGGTGCTCGATATAGACGTGAGAAAGCTACACATAGACCTTCTGGCCTTCCCCGGGAAAAAGGGTTTGAAGGGCCCCCAGGACA
>QGUT01000027.1 GCA_003242255.1 Bacillota bacterium | reverse complement strand
CCAAGGTTTAAGTAAAAACCAATTTTAAGAGGGTTGAAGAAGGCCGGTTTGCCGCAGGGGCGGACAGGAACGCCATGCGCTCCATAGAACTGCTGGGCATCCCCTTCGAAGACTTCGCCGAACTTTCTCTCAAAGCCATGACCGAGATAGCCGAGGTCTTAGGATTGTAAAGCTCCATTTTGGGCCGGCTGGAGCCGGGCAGTAACATCCGCCTTTGAAAATTAATATGCTCTAGTAGAGCGAAAGGCGGGTGATGAGGATGCCGAAACCGGCCATTCTCGAGAAGCTCAAGGGTTTTTTTAAAAAGTTCCCAAAAGGCAGGAGGCCTTTCCAGGCCGACGAAGTGGAATTGGCCCTGCCCTGCTTTTTCATAAGGATGAAGAGGGACCTCGGCATAAAGGACTCCCACGAATTCACGGTGGTGGTGCCCCGGGCCGAATTCAGGAAAAAAATAGACGAAGATCGAAAAACGGTGGAATACGAAGTCGTGCTAAACAGTATAACGGTAGTACACGCCCCCAGGCACCCGCCGGCTGGCCCCCCTTCATGAACTGGAGTTAGGGGGGCTTTCTTTTTCTCCTTCCAGGAGGATCCTATATACCTCCCGCTTCGGGATGGAAAATTCCCTTGCCACAGCTTTCATCGCTTCTTTCTTTTCCATGCCCTTTTTTATTTTTTCCTCCACTTCCCGCAGGATCATCCTACCTACTTCTTCTCCTTCGCCCAATCCCATGCTTCTTTTTTCGCTCTCCTCGCCCTTTGCCCCTTCGATTACCAGGACGATTTCTCCCTTCGGAGGGGTAGCCTCGAATTTTTCGATGGCTTCGCTCACCGTGCCTCTGAAAAATTCCTCGTGAAGCTTCGTCATCTCCCTTGCCACCGCGATTCTTCTTTCGCCCAAAATATCCCTTATGTCCGAAAGGCATTTTAAGAGCCGGTGAGGGGCTTCATAGATCACTAGGGTCCGATTTTCTGTTTTAAGGCTTTCCAGATGCCGTCTCCTTTCAGAAGACCTCTGCGGGAGAAAGCCTTCGAAAGCGAACTTCGAAGTGCTCAAACCCGACGCCGAAAGGGCGCAAATCACCGCCGAAGGTCCCGGCAGGGGCACCACCGCAATCCCCGCTTCTACCGCCTTTTTGACCAGGTCCTCTCCCGGATCGGAAATTCCCGGCGTCCCCGCATCCGTAACGACGGCTACCTTCTTCCCCTCCAGGAGATCTTCCACGATTTTCCTGCCCATCGGTTCCCTGTTCTGTTCCCGGTAGCTGACGAGGGACGTCTTTATGCCGTAGTGGTTGAGAAGTTTCATCGTCACCCTCGTATCCTCCGCCGCTATATAGTCCACTTCTTTCAGCACCCTCAGCGCCCGGAGGGTTATGTCTTCCAGATTGCCTATAGGGGTCGGACAGAGGTAAAGGACCCCCTGCTTACTCTTTTCCATTCAAAATCCCTCCCGAAAGTCCCGTCGGGCCTACGATTACGACTAAAAGTATAGAGCATATGCGCAGGGTTGTCACGCCCCGGCTTATCAAAACTCCTTGTTCAAATAAATTCTGAGCGAGACGAAGTAAGAGAAGGCGTACAGGGCCAGGGCAAAGAATAAATTCATAAATTTTTCGCCCGCCGATCCCAAAGCCCCAAAGGTGCCGAGCAGCAGGATCATGTTCACTATTCTGGATCTGCCGTATCCGAATTTGTAAAAGATGGGCAGGAAGATGCTGTTTACTAAAACCACCAGCATCAACGTCTCGGCAATCCCCTCAAAGCTTACGGGACCGAGTTCCAGCGGGAGGGGGAGAATTTTTACAACACCCGCCAGAAGGGCGTAATACAAAAGGGCTATCGCAAAGAACGCGAACAGAGAAACATAGCGGGCCAGGACCACCGCATTCCTAGAAATCGGCAGGGAATTCAGGAGCAAGTCAGCGCAAGCCCTGTCGTCGCTGAAGCAGGCGTGCTGTACGAAAAAGTAAGTCAGGAGAAATACCATAGCCTGGAACATGACTTCCTTTAAGCCCTGGAAAGATACCGCGATGACGACGGCGGCAAAAAGTCCGTACAGGAAATAATTCCTTTGAACCAGCAGGTCCTTTTTTATGAGGCTAAACATTTTTCTTCCCCCTCGTGAAATAAAACATGATATCCTCCAGAGCTGGCCTTTCAAAGACCACTTTGTCTTTAACTTTCTTTTTAAACTCTTCCCGATTTCGGATTAGGCCCTCGATTCCGAACTGGTGCTCTTTAAGCCCCACGAAGTACTTTTGGGTTTCCGGGTTTAAAACGGCCTTCGGCCCTTTAACCAGAGCGTATTCCTCAAAAAGGTCGTCCTTGGGGCTGGAAAAGACCAGACTCCCCTCGTCTATAAAAGTTATGAAATCGGCTATTTTATCCAAATCGGAGGTGATGTGGGTGGAGAAAAACACGGACCTTCCTTCGTCCTGGATAAAATCGCTTAAGATCTCCAGAAATTCGCTCCTCACTATAGGGTCCAGCCCTGAAGTGGGTTCGTCCATGATGAGAAGCTCGGCATCGTGGGACAAGGCGATGGCCAGAGCCAATTTCACTTTCATACCCTTCGAAAGCTCTTTTATCTTTCTTTTGGCCGGAAGCGAAAACCTCTTCAGGTACATCTCAAAGGCCCCGTCGTCCCACCTCGAATAAAGCGGCGCTATTACTTCCTTCATCTCTCTGACCGTCAATTCTTCGTAAAAGACGTTTTCCCCGAAGACGACCCCTATCCGGTCCCTTATCTTCACGGAATTTTTTTCGATGCTGTTGTCCAGACCAAAGATCTTTATAAAGCCACCATCTTTTTTAATGAGGTTCATGATGAGCTTTATGGTAGTCGTCTTCCCAGCTCCGTTGGGACCGATAAAACCCATTATATAGCCCCTTTCTAAGGTGAAACTCAAGCCCTTTATTTCGAAATCTCCCAACCTTTTCTTTAAATCCCGCACCTCCAGCACCGGTTCCACCATCTACCCCTCCTCGTACAGAATTTCCAGCATTTCTTTCATCTCATCAAGGGAAAGGCCCAGAGACTTGGCCGCCACCGCTGCTTCTTCCAGCTTTTCCTCCACCACCCTGAGGCGCATTTCTCTCAAAAGTTCCCTGTTTTGGACGGCTACGAAGGTGCCCTTTCCCTGGCTGCTGACGATGTATCCTTCCCTTTCCAATTCTTCGTAGGCCTTTTTTACGGTGATCACGCTAATTCCCAGTTCCTTTGCCAGGTTTCGGATGGAGGGCAGCATTTCACCCTCGGCCAATTCCCCCCTCACGATCATGGCCTTGATCTGCTCAGCTATCTGCCTGTATATAGGCTCTTCCGAGGTGTTGGAAATTATTATGTCCATTCTCTCTGGGTCACCTCGTTCACAAGTGTATATATTGTATATATACATTATATACTTATTCGCCGGCTTTGTCAATTCTAGTTGTGGATAAATCTGTGGAAACTGTGTACTACTCATAATTACGGATATTTCGGCAACGCGCAATATGCTATAATACTTTTAGCTAAACCATAAAAAAGGAGGAAGCGACTTTTGGCACTGAAAGATTACGTGATAAGAGCTGTCGATGAAGAAGCCGGAGTGCTGGCTTTTGCCGCCCGCACCACCGAGTTGGTGGAACGGGCACGACAGATCCACGGCTGTTCCCCCACCGCTGCGGCAGCCCTCGGGCGTCTGCTCACCGCATCGGCGATGATGGGATTGATGTTGAAAAGCGAAAAGGACAACGTGACCCTTCGCGTGGAAGGAGGAGGGCCCGCTGGAGTGCTCCTCGCCTTTTCCGACTCCAAAGGAGGCGTAAAGGGCTACATCGCCAATCCGGAAGCCGACCTTCCCCTGAACGAAAAGGAAAAGCTGGACGTGGGAGGCGTTGTCGGAAGGCAGGGGACGCTCACCGTGATCAAGGACCTGGGCCTGAAGGACCCTTACGTGGGACAGGTGCCCCTGGTGTCCGGCGAAATCGCCGAAGACCTCACCTACTATTTTGCCAAATCGGAGCAGATCCCTTCGGCGGTGAGCCTGGGCGTCCTGGTGGACAGGGACGAAAGGGTGAGAGCGGCAGGGGGCTTTATAGTCCAGCTTCTCCCCAACGCCGACGAAAATACCGCCATCTTCATAGAAGAAAATATAAAAGCCATGAAGCCCGTCACCCAGTTGATAGATGCGGAAAACTCCCCCGAAGAACTGCTCCATATGGCGCTCCCCGGTTTCAAGCTCAAGTTCCTGGCAAAAAACGAAGTGGGCTACCGCTGTTCCTGTTCCCGGGAGCGGCTGGAGTCTGTAATCGTGAGTCTGGGGAGAGAAGAGGTCGAACAAATTTTAAAAGAAAAAGGGAAGATGGAACTGGTCTGCCAGTACTGCCGGAAAAAGTACGAATTTGATAAAGATGAAGTAAGTCACCTATTCGAAAACGCTTAAAAAGAAAAAGAGGCTGCCTGAAAAGCAGCCTCTTTTTCTTTTTAAGCGGCGGGCGATAGCCTCACCCGCCTGAGAGCAGTCTTACCTGTCGTCCCTGTTGTAGATGCCGAATATGGCCAAAAGTCTCAGTAGCTGCAGTACGGCCATCAGGGTGGCCGCCACGTAAGTGAGAGCTGCGGCACTTAACACCTTTTTGACCGGCTCCACTTCGTCGTAAGAAACAAATCCGGCGCTCTGGAGAGCCGCCACCGCCCGGCTGCTGGCGTTGTATTCCACCGGCAGGGTGACCAACTGAAACAGCACGGCGGCGCTGAAAAACAGGATCCCTAAGCTGGCCAGGAAATCGGAGTTAAAGAGCAGCCCTATGAAAAAGAGCGGAAAGGCCATCTGCGAACCTATTCCGGCCAGCGGCACTATGGTATTTCGAAGGCTTAAGGGCGCGTATCCCACGTTATGCTGTATGGCGTGGCCGCACTCGTGCGCCGCGACCCCTAAAGCGGCCAGGGACCGGCCGCTGTACACTTCCGGGGAAAGCCTCAGCACCTTGCTGCGGGGGTCGTAATAATCGCTCAGCCTTCCGCGGGTCATTTCCACCGTCACATCGTATATGCCGTTGGCCCTCAGTATTTCCCTCGCCGCTTCCGCGCCGGTAAGGCCGACCCGGGCCGGCACTCGAAGGTACCTTTCAAAAGTGGTGGATACTTTGGCCTGAGCGTAAAAAGCGAGGATGAGAGCCGGCAAAACGATAATCCAAGTGGGGTCGTAATAATACCAACCGAAGGGGTACATAAACCCCACCTCCCATGTTATAATATAATCTTAAACTATAATATACTTCAACTATAATATACTTCAACTATAATATACTTCAAACTAAATCTTTCAATCAATCCTCTTTCAAATCTTTCAATCAATCCTCTTTCAGTTCCACTTCTTCCACCGAAAAGTCCTTCTCTATTCCGGTATCCGCCAGCTTTACCGTCACCGTCCCCTTTTCTCTATCCACAGAAGCTACAGTACCCTCGCCCAAAGGGGTTACCACTTTGGACTCCTCTTTCAGCGTCACATTACCTGCCTTGCACCCTTCACAGCAATTTGCTCCTCCGCAGTAATTGTGGTATTCGAACCTGAGGCAGCACATCAACCGGCCGCACAGCCCGGAGATTTTTCCGGGGTTGAGCGATAGGTTCTGCTGCTTTGCCATCTTTATGGATACGGGGTCGAATTCTCCTAAAAAGGAGTGGCAGCAAACGATCCGGCCGCAGGGGCCCAAGCCGCCGATCATCTTGGCCTCATCCCGCACCCCTATTTGCCTCAGTTCGATCCGGGTGCGGAAAATGGCCGCCAGGTCCTTTACCAGTTCCCTGAAATCCACCCGACCGTCAGCTGTAAAATAAAAGATGAGTTTCGACCGGTCGAAGGTGTACTCCACATCCACCAGCTTCATCTCGAGGCCGTGTTCCTCGATCTTTTTTTCCGCGATGTTGGCGGCTTCCTTTGCCCTTGCCCGGTTTTCTTCCACAACTTTCTCGTCTTCCTCGTCAGCTTTCCGGATCACATCCTTCAGGGGAGATATCACATCTTCATCCCTTACTTCCTTCGGGCCTATCACCACTTCTCCGAACTCCACGCCCCTCGAGGTCTCTACGATCACCTTGTCTCCCACCGAAAGTTCCAAGTCCTTGGGGTTGAAATAATATATCTTGCCCGCCTTTTTAAACCTCACGCCTATGACCTTGACCAACTCATATCACCTCCTGCTCCTTCAGGCCCAGGAGCAAATTGTACCACGCAAGGACCTGATTTCCCTTTGCCTTTACAGCTTCTATCTGTGAGTACAGAATTTCTATGGCCTTTACCAACGCCCTGGGCGATAAATCCTGAGCTCTTTTCTTTAATTGGTCCGATAAATCCCAATTTTTTAAGCCGGCTTTACTTTTAGTTTTAATCACCAGCATATCTCTATACGCCGAAGCCATAAACTCCATTAAGGCATCGGATTCCACTTCGGCCTCCGCCAATTTTTGAACGTAAAAGTTGATTTTCGAATAATCGAGGCCGGACAGGATGAGTTTTAGCAGAATTTCTCTTACGTCGCCGGGGATGTCCCTGGCTTCATCGGTTTTCGTGTAATCCAAAACCTGGCATCTGGAAATTACCGTAGGGAGCAGTGCCTTGATATTCCGGGCCAGGAGCAGGAAAAGAAGCGAAGTCGGGGGATCTTCTAAAGTCTTCAAAAGGGCATTTTGAGCATCCAGGGTCATTTTATCCGCTTCGTGAAAGACGTAAACTTTCCTTTTCGCCTCTACCGGCGGCTGATGTGAGCCCATCACCACTTCCCTTATTTTCTCCACCTTTATGGAAGCTCCGTCAGGGAACACGTGAAAAAGATCGGGATGGCTACCCGCCTCCATCCGGCGGCAGCACTCGCACCTGCCGCAGAGCGGGGTCTCGCTGCAGTTGGCGGCTTTGGCCAGTTCTATTGCCCTTTTCGCCGTCTCCTCTTCCGGGCCGAGAAGGATGTAAGCGTGAAAAATTTTACGCATAAAGGTCCAGGAGCAGCCCTCGGATTTCATCCACCAAGGCCAAAACTTTAAGGGCATCGGCGTTTTTAGAGAGCAAAAGTTCCGTAAGTTCCATGAGCTTTTGATCGACTATTTTCACGGTCGTGAGCACCTTTTGCCTGCCCTTTCCGGAGAAGAGCCTCTCCTCTTTCAACTTTAAACCCATATCAACGCAGTACTTGAGGAACCCTCTGACCATTTCTTTGTATTTCTTAAGGTCGGCCAAGCTCATGGTTTTGGAAAGTCTCCTGCCCTGTTCCTCTATGGAAGTAAGCATCAGAGAAAGCTGCTCCTTTGTACGCACCTCCTGGGCACTTTTTAGAAAGTCCTGAAAGCCGCTGGCCGCCGTAGAAGTCCTGGGTAGATGAAATGACACCTCGGGCAGATCACCTTTTGAAGTCAGATTTCGGACTTTAATGGTATTCATATTTTTTCAAACCTCTCCACACTCATGACAAAAACGGTTGCTCCTCCCACTGTCACCTCAATCGGATAAGGAGCCATGGCTTCGCCGGGCGACAGCGGAAAGGGCGTTATCACGTGTTTTCTCGGACGGCAGATTTTTTCGATCACCTTTAAAACTTCGTCAAGCCTTTCATCTTCCACGCCCATGAGCAACGTCGTGTTGCCCCGCTGCAGAAAACCGCCGGTGCTCGAAAGTTTAGTGACGCCGACGTTTTTACGGGTAAGCTCCGCCACCAGTTTGGGCGCGTCAATGTCCTGGACCACCGCCATTATAAGCTTCACTGGAGACTCCCCCTTTATTCGAATATGCCCGCTCTCTCCAGTTCCTCCACTATTTTTTCGAAAACTTCTTTTACCGGCATCGAGGCGTCGACCACCTTTATCCTTTCGGGGAACATCTCTTTCACTTTTAGATACCCTTCCCTGACTTTCTGGTGAAATTCCAGAGCCTCGCTTTCGAGCCTGTCTTTGCCGCCAGTCAAGCGCTTTAACGACTCCGCCGGATCTATGTCCAGCAGGATAGTGACGTCGGGCCAGTAGGATCCTATCACCCATTTGTTGAGCTGGAGTATCCGATTGATCCCCAGACCCCTGGCATATCCCTGGTAAGCCAGGCTCGAGTCCACAAATCGGTCGCAGACCACCACAAACCCTTCTTTAAGGGCCGGAATCACCATTTTCTCAAGAAGTTGAGCCCTGCACGCCGCGTATATCAGTGCTTCGGCGCTGGAAACCGGGCTCCCTTCCGGGTCCAGGAGTATCTTCCTGAGTTGCTCACCCAGAGCGGTGCCGCCGGGCTCCCTCGTCGCAATTACCCTCTTTCCTCTGCTTTTGAGGTACTCCACCAGCATTTCCGCCTGGGTGGTCTTTCCGGCCCCGTCGGGCCCTTCGATGGTTATGAATTTTCCTCTCCTCGCACTTCTAGCCATTTTTCACCACCGTTACCGAACCGTTTTTTATTCCGAGGCATGTTCCGCCCGCTTTCAATATTTCCTCGATCATTTCTATATGGTGCTTTTCTATAATTTCGCCGGGACAAAGGATGGGAACTCCCGGCGGATACGGAATTATAGCGTCCCTGGCTATTCGCCCCGCCGAATCTTCAAGCTTTACCTTTTCCGGGGGAGAAAAGAAAGCTTCCTGGGGGCTCATAGCGCTTTTCGGTATATCAACAGGGAAGGCCGCCGGCCTTAACTTCTTCCTGCGAGAGCCGAACTTTTTTAAGGCCGACACCAGCCTTGCCACGTCTTCCAAAGTATTTCCTCCGGTCAAAACGAAGTAGACGTTGCAGTAGTCGGCGTACTCGGCGCATATCCTGAACCTGGTCCTCAGGACCTTCTCCACGAAAAATCCGGTATACCCGGCGGAGGAGACGTTGACCATGAGGCGCGAAAGGTCCACATCCCAAATTCCCCCCTGCCCCTTCATTTCCTCGCCCACGCAGTAAAAGGGGGTCTCCTGGTTTATCATCTTCCGCGCTTTTTCCGCAAGGTATAGCCCCTTTTCCGCCCATTTTCTGCCCGCCCTTTCCATCACGGCCCTTGTGAGATCCAGGGACGCCATGAGGATGTACGAAGGACTGGTGGTGGTGATGAGCGAAAGGTGGGACCGGACTTCCTCCGGGTCCAGATTCTTCCCCTTCAGGTGAAGCCAGGCACTCTGGGTGAGGGAGCACAGGGTTTTGTGGGGGCTCTGGACCCACCCGTCCGCTTCGCAGTCCCCTGCCGAGGCGGGCAGTTTTTCGCTGAAAGGAAGGTGAGCGCCGTGGGCTTCGTCCACCAGCACTCTCATCCCGAGGGATTTCGCCTTTTTAATTATCCTTGCCAGGTTGGGGCAGAAACCCTGATAATTGGGATTGGTCAGGAACACCGCCTTTGCGCGGGGATGCTCGTCAAATTTTTCATCCCACGCGGAATCGGGCACTCCGACAGCAACGCCCAGCTCCTCGTCCACCTGGGGCTTCAGGTAGACGGGCTTTGCCCCGGAGAGAATGAGGCCCATAAAGGCCGACTTGTGGCTGTCTCGGGAAAGTAAGACCTCGTCGCCCTTTTTCAAAGCCGCTCCCAGCAAAGCCATGATCCCGGAGGTGGCGCCGTTCACCAGGAAAAAGGATCGGTCTGCTCCGTAAAGCTTTGAAAGCAGCGCTTCAGCCTTCTCTATTGCCCCGCTGGGCTCGTGAAAGTTGTCCATTCCGGGGATTTCGGTGACATCCCAGCGAAACAGGTTCTCCTTCATCAAATTCTCAAATCGCCGGGAAAGGCCCGAACCGCCCTTGTGGCCGGGCACGTGGAACCTCACCATATTTCTTCTGGCGTAAGCCTGCAATTTTTCCAAAAGGGGCATCGAGACTTTTCTTTTCATAGCTCGTTATTTGCATCTCTTTTCTTTGTGTATATAATACCATAAATTTTTTGAATATGTAACGGGAAACAATATAAAGGGTGGGTGCTATGGAACGGGAATACAAATGCCCTCTGTGCAACGGGCTCATTGCGATTCGGGTAAACTGCCCCGAATGCGGATTCCCTATGGAAGATTGCGGCAAGGTCCAGGATTACCTGGACCCTTACCAGCCTTATCTGGACGAGGACATCGCGGCCTTACAGCAGGAGGAAGGCACGAAGTGCGTACACCTTTTTCGATGCCCCCGCTGCGGCCGCGACAAGCGAATTGCAGTAAATGAAATACTTGCTCCTTAATCTTTTTCGCTCTCCCGGATGACCGCCACCGCCGAAACCGTATCGTTGTCTTCCAGTTTCATCAAGGTCACTCCGCGAGTATTGCGGCTCATCCTGGAAATCCCCGCCACTTCCAGCCTTATCATCATGCCGGAAGCGGTGCACAGGATCACCTCGTCTTTTTCCGAGACGACCTTAAGCCCTATCAGCTTGCCGGTGGTATCGCTTATCTTTTGAGTTATGATCCCCTTGCCTCCTCTGGACTGCAGCCTGTACTCTTCAAGGGGGGTCCTCTTGCCGTAACCCTTCTCCGTAATTACCAGAACTTCATCGCCCAGGGAGGTCACGTCCATGGAGGCAACTTGGTCGCCTTCTTCCAGCGTTATGGCCTTCACTCCCCGAGCTGTCCTGCCCGTGGGGGTAACTTCGCTCACCGGAAACCTTATGCTAATCCCCATGGCAGTGCCCAGAACCAGTTCGTCCTTTTCTCCTACCAATTTCACGCCGATCAGTTCATCCCCGGGATTCAAGGTAATGGCTATTATGCCCGTCCTCCGGGTATTTTCGTATTCCGAAAGGAGGGTCTTTTTGACCATCCCCTCGCGGGTGACCATGATGAGGTAGCCGTCCTGGGAAAAATCCTTGATGGGGATGACGGCATTTATCTTCTCCTGGCTCTTTAACGGCAGAAGGTTTACGATGGCGGTACCCTTGGCCGTGCGGCCGGCCTCGGGTATTTCGTGGGCCTTCAGCTTGTATACGTTGCCCTGGTCGGTGAAAAACAGCACCACGTGGTGGGTGGTGGCGACGAAAATCCGATCCACGAAATCCTCTTCCCTCGTGGTGATTCCGTTCACACCCTTGCCTCCGCGCTTTTGGCTCCTGTAGGTCGAAAGGGGCATCCTCTTTATATACCCCAGGTGGGTCATGGCGATGACTATGTCCTCTTCGGGTATCAGGTCTTCCTCGTCAAAGTCCTTGGCTTCCGCCACGATCTTGGTCCTTCTCTCATCGCCAAAGCGTTCTTTAATCTTCAAGAGTTCTTCCTTGATTATGCCGTAGACCATCCTCTCGTCGCTCAGGACCTGCCGGTAGTATTCGATCTTGCCCAGAATCTCGGCGTGCTCTTCCTCGATCTTCTGCCTTTCCAAAGCGGTGAGCCGCTGGAGCCTCATATCCAGGATGACCTGGGCCTGCTTTTCCGTGAGTTCGAATCTTTCGATCAATTTTTCCTTGGCCGTCGGGCCGTCCTTGGATTTCCTGATGATGGCTATAACTTCGTCCAGGTGATTGAGGGCTATCCGGAGCCCTTCCAGAATATGGAGCCTTTCCTCCGCCCGGGCTAACTCGAATTTGGTGCGCCTGGTGACCACATTTTTTTGATGTTCCAGATAGTGGAATATCATATCCCTCAAAGTAAGTACTTGAGGCTTGTTGTCCACCAGGGCCAGCATTATGGCTCCGAAAGTGACCTGCATCTGGGTGTGTTTGTACAGCTGGTTCAGTATGACGCGGGCGTTGGCGTCTTTTCTCAAATCCATGACTATTCTTATGCCGTTTCGGTCGCTCTCGTCCCTGAGGTCCGTAATTCCCTCCAACTGCTTTTCCCGGACGAGTTCCGCAATCTTTTCAATCAGGCGGGCTTTGTTCACCATGTAGGGGATTTCGGTCACCACTATCCTCTGCCTGCCGCCCTCCATCGGCTCTATGGTGGCTTTAGCCCTGATGACTATGGAGCCCCGCCCCGTCGAATACATCTCCTTTATGCCGTCCCTGCCTAAAATTATGCCTCCCGTGGGAAAATCGGGGCCTTTTATGGCATCCATGAGCTCCAATGATGTGACCTCGGGATTTTCTATCATCATGATGACCCCGTCTATGACTTCCGACAGGTTGTGAGGGGGAATGTTGGTGGCCATGCCCACCGCGATCCCTGAAGAGCCGTTCACCAGGAGGTTGGGAAAGCGGGAGGGCAAAACCGACGGCTCTTTGAGCGTGTCGTCGAAGTTGGGCACAAAGTCCACCGTATCCTTGTCCAGGTCTGCCAGCATCTCCAGAGCTATCCTCGTGAGCCGGGCTTCCGTGTACCTCATAGCGGCAGGGGGATCGCCGTCCACGGATCCGAAATTGCCGTGGCCGTCCACGAGGGGATAGCGGATGGAAAAATCCTGGGCCAGCCTCACCGTGGCTTCGTATATGGCTGCGTCTCCGTGGGGGTGGTACTTTCCCATAACTTCCCCCACAATGGTAGCGGACTTCCGGTGAGGCCTGTCCGGGGTGAGATTCATCTCCCCCATTGCGTAGAGTATTCGCCGGTGTATAGGCTTCAGGCCGTCCCTCACGTCGGGAAGAGCCCTGCCCACTATCACGCTCATGGCGTAGTCTATATAGGATTTTTTCATCTCATCTTCTATCGCAACAGGCACCACTCTATTTCCCAATTCAGACATCTACAAAACCTCCGTTAAATATCGAGATTTCTCACTTCCGCTGCGTGTTCGAAGATAAATTTCTTCCTCGGTTCTACCTTTTCCCCCATGAGGATCGTGAAGATCTCATCGGCTTCTATGGCATCTTCCAGAGTAACCTTCAAGATAGTCCTGTTTTTGGGATCCATGGTGGTCTCCCAGAGCTGCTCGGCGTTCATCTCGCCGAGACCCTTGAACCTCTTGACCTCGGCCTTTTCCCTGTCCTTGCCCATTTTTTCAAGTATGGATTTCAACTCCTCATCGCTGTAAGCGTAGTAGACCTCTTTCCCTTTTTTCACCTGGTAGAGCGGCGGCTGGGCGATATACACCATTCCCGCTTCTATCAGAGGCCTCATGTAGCGGTAAAAGAAAGTCAGCAAAAGGGTTCTGATGTGGGCACCGTCCACATCGGCATCGGCCATTATGATCACTTTGTAGTACCTGAGTTTTTTGATATCGAAGTCTTCCCCAACTCCCGTGCCCAGGGCGGTTATCATGGCCCTTATCTCCTCGTTGCTGAGGATTTTGTCCAGGCGCGCCTTTTCCACGTTCAGTATCTTACCCCTCAAGGGCAAAATCGCCTGGAACCTCGGATCCCTGCCCTGTTTTGCGGAGCCTCCCGCCGAATCCCCTTCCACAAGATACAATTCGCAGAGCTTCGGGTCCTTCTCCCGGCAGTCGGCCAGTTTGCCCGGCAGGGAATTCTTGTCGAGGGCGTTCTTTCGCCTTACCAGCTCCCGGGCCTTTCGGGCCGCTTCCCTGGCGCGGGCCGCGCTGATGGCCTTTTCAACTATGAGGCGCGCCGGAGCAGGATTTTCTTCCAGAAAACGGCTCAAGGCCTCTCCCACTACCGATTCCACTATGCCGCGCATCTCGCTGTTTCCCAGCTTGGTCTTCGTCTGCCCCTCAAACTGGGGATTTACCAGCTTTACGCTGATGACCGCCGTGAGGCCTTCCCTCACGTCCTCTCCGGAGAGATTGGCGTCCTGTTCCTTTAAAAGGTTCATCTTGCGGGCGTAATCGTTGATGGCCCGGGTCAGGGCCGACTTGAAACCAATGAGGTGCGTCCCGCCTTCCTGGGTATTTATGTTATTGGCAAAACTGATTACGTTTTCCACGTACGAATCGTTGTACTGGAGCGCCACTTCCACGTGCCATTCGTCTTTTTTGGATGCTTCAATGTATATGGGCTCTTCGTTCAGCACATCTTTGTTTCGGTTCAAATACTTCACGAAAGAAACGATGCCGCCTTCGTAGTGGAAAATCTGGTGCTTATTGGTCCGGAGGTCTTTGAGCTCTATCTTCAAACCTTTGTTAAGAAAGGCCTGTTCCCGAAGTCTCTGGGACAAGACCTCGTAGCTGAAAGTCACGTCCTCGAAGATCTCGTCGTCAGGCAGGAACGTTATTTTCGTGCCGGTACCCTGGGCCTCGCCCAGAACTCTGACCTCCGTCACCGGCTTTCCCCGTTCGTATCGCTGGTAGTATCTAAAACCTTCCCGCTTTACTTCCACCTCAAGCCACCTGGAAAGGGCGTTCACCACAGATACGCCCACGCCATGGAGGCCTCCCGAGACCTTGTATCCTCCCGTGCCGAACTTACCTCCGGCGTGTAGCATGGTAAGAGCTACTTCCAGGGCTGGTTTTCCCACTTTCGGGTGGATTTTGACCGGAATTCCGCGCCCATCGTCTTCCACCGTCACCGAACCGTCCTTGTTGAGCGTAACCAATATGTTTTTGCAGAATCCGGCCAAGGCTTCGTCGATGCTGTTGTCCACCACTTCGTAGACCAGGTGGTGCAGGCCCCTGCTATCGGTGGAACCGATGTACATTCCGGGCCTTAGTCTCACGTGCTCCAGGCCCTCGAGCACTTCTATTTTTGTTTCATCGTATAC
>QGUT01000169.1 GCA_003242255.1 Bacillota bacterium | reverse complement strand
CGCTTAAGCGATAGATCTTAAATTCCCAATTTCGCCAGCCTTACCTGTTCGTTTCTGGTAAAATTAGCTGTCGGCACGTGTCCCGGCAGCGGCAGGATCTTCTCGTGGATGGCGTCCACAATCCATTCGGGCTGTGGGAAGAAGTATTTTTCCAGTTCGAAAGCCGGAGTGATCCAGTTCCTGGCGCCTACCACCACTGGAGGAGCGTCCAGGTAGTCAAAGGCCATTTCGGTAATATTTCTGGCGAAATCGTTCAAAATCGACCCGCGGACGCAGGCCTCGCTCACTAATACAATTTTACCCGTTTTTTTGACCGATTCAATAACCTTTTCGTAGTTGAACGGCACCAGGGACCTGGCGTCTATCACCTCAGCCGACAGGTTGTAGCGCGTCTCAAGGATTTTAGCTGCTTCCATGGCCGTATAGAGCGCAGCACCCACAGCGAGTATGGTGACGTCTCTGCCCTTCCTTTTTACATCGGGCTCCCCGATTGGCACTTCGTAATAGCCCTCCGGCACGCCCTCAGGATGGAATATCTCGCCGATGTCGTAAATCCTTTGGCTCTCAACGAAAATCACCGGATCGGTTCCCATGAGGGCACTGTTCATTAAACCTTTCGCGTCGTAAGGTGTTGCCGGATATACCACTTTCAGCCCCGGTATGTGGGCGCACAGCGAGGACCAGTCCTGAGAGTGCTGGGCGCCGTATTTGGCCCCTACCGACACCCGAACCACCACGGGCATCTTCAGCACACCCGCGCTCATCGCCTGCCACTTGGCCAGCTGGTTGAATATTTCGTCGCCAGCCCTACCCATGAAGTCGCAGTACATCAGTTCTACCACTGCGCGACCTCCACACATGGCGTAGCCCACCGCAGAACCCACTATGGCAGCCTCGGAAATGGGCGAGTTGAAGAAACGATGATAGGGCAGCGACTCCGTCAGACCCCTGTAGACGCCAAACGCACCACCCCAGTCGCGGTTGTCTTCTCCGTAAGCTATTAAAGTGGGATCCACATAGAATTTATCAAGGATCGCTTCAAAGATGGCATCCCGAAGCTGGTAAACTCTCGCCTTCGACACCGGTTTGCCGTCGACAATCCCCACCCTTATCTTCTTTTTTATCTGCTGCACCCTGGGGTTTTCTTCCTTCGGTATCAGCACCTCGCACGGCCTGTCGTCCATCTTTTCAATCCTTTGGTTGGAGAACATGAGTTTTCCGATATAATCCGGGTCTTTTTCCAGGTCGATGCGAGGCGATATGCTTTCATCGACGGCGAGCCTGTATATCTTTTCGATTAATTTCTTCGCATACTGACCGATAGCAGCCAGTTCCTCTTCCTCAGCTACTTTGGCGTTTACGAGCCCTTCCTTGTAGGTCTCCAGCGGATCGTATTTTTTCCACGCTTGAAGCTCTTCCTTCGTCCTGTAAGTTTCAGCGTCGGAAGGCGAATGGCCCGTAAGCCTGTAGGTGACCGTGTCGAGCAGGACCGGGCCGTTTTTCTCCTCGAGAACCTTCTTCTTCCTCCGGAACGCGTCTATTACAGCCAGAGGATTGTATCCGTCCACCCGTTCGGCGTGCATCTGCTCCGGGTTTATCCCGGCGCCTACCCGGGCGAGGATACCGTATCCCATGGTCTCTCCGCAGGTCTGCCCGCCCATGCCGTAGTGGTTGTTGAAGAAGTTGAAGATGATGGGCAGTCCTCCCCGGTAACTCTCTTCCCAAAGCTCTTTGTACTGGTCCATCGCCGCCATGTTCATGGCTTCCCAAACGGGGCCGCATCCCAGAGCGCCGTCTCCCAGGTTGCACACCACTATGCCCTTTTTCTTGTTTATCTTTTTATGCAGCGCGGCACCCAGAGCTATGGGACCGGACCCGCCTACAATGGCATTGTTCGGATAGATCCCGAAGGGGGTGAAGAACACGTGCATGGAATTGCCCAGACCCCTGGCAAAGCCGGTTTCCCGCCCGAAGATTTCGGCCATCAGGCCGTAGATGAAGAAATCAATGGCCAGCTCTTTCACATCGCCCTGTTTTTCCTGCTTTCCTTCCACCACCTTAAGGATGGCGCCGTCGAAAAAGTTCCTCATTATTTCCATGAGTTCCTCTTCGCCCATCTTGTGGATGGCCGAAAGGCCCTTGGCTATCACTTCTCCGTGGCTCCTGTGGGAGCCAAAAATGTAGTCATCCTTGTCCAGGACGTAGGCCTGGCCCACCGCCGCCGCCTCCTGGCCTATGGACAGGTGGGCGGGACCTGTGTAATTGTAGCTTATGCCGGCGTACTCGTTGGCCGTCCTCAGCATGTAGAGCATGGTCTCGAATTCCCTGATAATGGCCATGTCCCGGTATATTCGGAGAAAGTCCTCTTTTGTGAAGTTCTGTTTTTCTTCCTCTATGCTTTTGTCGTAACGGTTTAGGGGAATATCTTCAAATTTCAACCAGCCTTTCTTTCGCACCTCTTCCGGATTTACAAATTGACTTTTCGGCATACTCGAACCTCCCTGCAAGATTTTTTGGCTAGGCTCCTTCAAAGCTGAAAATTAATTCCTTGATGATCTCCGAAACGGTGGGATGAGGAAATACTACATCCTCGATATTTTTTACCCGCATCTTTTTTTCGATCATCAGGGCGGCACCGTAGATTATTTCCGACGAATAATTGCCTATCATGTGGACCCCTATGATTTTCCTGTACGTTTTATCTATAAGCATCTTGCAGATACCATCGCCTTCCTCATTCTCCGCCACGTACCTGCCGCTGTAGCGCATGGAAAGTTTGGCAACTTCGAAATCTATCCCTTTGCTAAGGGCCGATTCCTCGGTTTCACCTACGGTGGCCAGTTCGGGATTGGTGAAAATGACGCTGGGAATGGCGTCGTAGCTCATTCTATCCTTCCTGCCCAGCATGTGGTTCACGCAGACTTCGGCCTCCCGGTATGCAGTGTGGGCCAGCATTGAAACTCCGTTTACGTCTCCCGCTGCGTACACCCCGGGGACATTGGTCAGCCCCGTTTCGTCCACCTTTATCCGCCCTTTTTCCACTTCCACCCCTATGTTTTCCAGGCCCAGGCCCTCCGTAGCCGGCCTCCTGCCCACGCAGAGCAAGACTTTTTCTGCCTCTACAAAGTCCTGGCGGTCGCCCGATTCCACGTATATGCCGCCTTCTACTATGCGGGTCACTCTCGACTTCAGCCTAAATTCCACACCTTTTTTCCTGTAATTTTCCAGCAAAATATTCGACACTTCCCGGTCAGCACCGGCCGCAATCCGGTCCAGCATCTCCACAACAGTAACCCGGCTGCCGGCTGAGTTAAAATAGGAAGCCATTTCCAGGCCCACAGCGCCGGCTCCGACTATGGCTATCGACCGGGGCACGGCTTTCATATCGAAGATCCCCCTGTTCTACAGGACA
>QGUT01000168.1 GCA_003242255.1 Bacillota bacterium | reverse complement strand
TTCCCACCCCATGGATTTTTCACCGGCCAACGATCTAAATACGGCCCGTTCCACCCGGTGGGGTTCTTAGAAGGATCTTCAATTCCTGTGACGAGATATTCAGTCTCTGTCAAAGATGTGTCTTCCATAGGCCACTTTCCCGTATCAGCGTAGTAATTTAGGACTGCCGACTTTATCGACTTAAAATCGGCCTCCGCCGCCGCTATCTTGCTCCTTTCTACGGCACCGAAGGCGCTCGGCAGGATTATGGCCGCCAGACGCCTATGATGGCGATCACCACGAGAAGTTCCACCAGAGTAAAGCCAGCCTGATTTTTCTTTTTTTGCTCAATTTGTCTTGTCATGATTGAGACCCCCCTTTAAGCATTTTTTATTTTTTTATATATATTTCGACAATAAGCTTAATTATTTATTATTTTAACTCCCACCTCCTCCAGGGTCAACCCATATTTCCTATTATTTGAAAGTACGGCAGCAGGATGGATATGACGATAAATCCCACCGCCGCCCCCAGCACCACTATCAGCACCGGCTCCAGCATGGAAGAAAGGCGCCGGACGCCTTCCTGCAGTTCCTGCTCATAGAAGGCGGTCACCTTTGCGAGAAGGGAATCCAGGGCGCCGGACTCTTCTCCCACGGCTATCATGGCTATAACCATATCCGGAAAAAGGCCGCTAGCTCCCAGGGTTTCCGCTATGCTCCTGCCTTCCCTCAAATTTTCCCTGGCCTGCAGGATGATTTCCCCAACCACCCGGTTCCCCACGGTCCTCGCAGTTATCTCCATGGCTTCCACCACTGACACTCCGCTCACGAGCAGTGTCCCCAGGGTCCTGCTGAATCGGGACATCACCGCTTTCCTGTGCAGGTTTCCAAAAACGGGCAGCTTTAAGAGCAGTTCGTCCACCTTTCGCCTTACATTCTCCGACTTCAAAGATCGCTCCGCCCAGAGGGCAAGGCCCGCAAACAGGGCCATCAGTAAGTACCACCAGCGCCGCAGCCCCAAACCCACCTGTAAAACTACCCTGGTGGCCAGTGGAAGGGGCACCCCCAGAGAATTCATGACGTTTTGGAAAGTGGGCATCACCCAGAAAAGGAGCACCGCCAGCACGGCGACGGTGAGTGTCACGATCACGGCCGGATAGGCTAAGGTGGATTTTATCCTTTCCTCCAGTTCGTGGTCCCTGGCAAGGTGCTCAGCCAACTGTTCCAGGGTATTTTCCAGGGAGCCGCTGACTTCCGCCGCTTCCACCGAGTGAACAACTACAGGCGGAAAAAAGCCGTGCTGCCTCTCCAGTGCTTCGTGAAAAGTGGAGCCTTCCCTCAAACTCTCCAGAATTCGCTCGATGCTCTGGCGCATCGGCCTTTTTTCCGTTTGATTGGCCAGGAGTTCCAGAGCCCGCACTATCGGAATTCCCGCCCCCAGCATGGTGGCGAGCTGCCTGAAAAAGTCCGAAAGGTCCTGCTTTTTCACACGGTTTAAACGAACTCCGGGCCGAAATGTAATTGGAAGGGCGCCTCCGCCCCGCAGGGCCACCACAAAAAGGCCTCTATCCTGCAGCGCCTTGAGGGCTTCCTTATCATTTTCCGCCTCAAGCTGCCCGATTATCAATTCGCCCGAACCGCTCCTTGCACGGTATCTGTACACTGCCATACTTTCACCCGAACTTTAAAAAATATGCCGGGAACCCTTATAGTTTCCCGGCAGCTCGGCTGCCATAGGCATAAGCCCGTAGGCCCGCAGCTTTGCGCCCCCGGCTTTCGCCGGGTTTGCCTCTTTCAGGAAATTATACGGTCGATAATCCCTTTTTCAAAAAGGTCCTGGATGGCCATCTCCATCGTCTGCATACCGTATCGGCTGCCCGTCTGCATCAGCGATATTATCTGGTAGGTTTTACCCTCTCTTATTAGGTTTCGGACCGCCGGAGTGGCCACCAAAATCTCGGCAGCCGCCACCCTGCCCTTGCCGTCGGCCCGGGGCAGCAACTTCTGGGTGATCACCCCTATCAGCACATCGGCCAACTGGGACCTCACCTGGTTTTGCTGGTAGGGAGGGAACATGTCTATTATCCGGTCTATGCTCTGGACGGCGCTGCCGGTGTGCAGGGTCGCCAGCACCAGATGGCCCGTCTCCGCCGCCGTTATGGCCGTTGCTACGGTCTCCAGGTCCCGCATCTCTCCTACCAGGATCACATCGGGGTCCTGGCGCAGGGCGGCCCTCAGAGCGCTGGCAAAGGAAGGAGAATCGCTTCCTATCTCCCGCTGATTTACTATGCTCTTCTTATGCCGGTGAAGATATTCTATGGGGTCTTCCAGGGTGACGATGTGGCAGCTTCGCGTCTCGTTTATCCTGTCTATCATGGCGGCCAAGGTCGTGGTTTTGCCGCTGCCCGTAGGGCCAGTGATTAAGATCATCCCGTAGGAGCTTCTGATCAAGCTCTCGTACTGTTCCAGCGCCTGGGGCAAAAACCCCAATTGGTCCAGTTCCAGGACCGTATTGGCCTTGTCGAGAATTCGCAGCACTATTTTTTCTCCATAAACGGTAGGTATGGCGGAAACCCTGAAATCTATGCTCCGCCTTTCCAGGGTTATCTGGAAGCGGCCGTCCTGGGGGAGGCGCTTTTCCGCTATGTCCATCCCGCCCATTATCTTTATTCGGGAAACCAGGCTGTTGAAAATCCCCAAAGGGAGCCGGAGGGCTTCCTGTAAAAGTCCGTCAACCCGGTAGCGCACCAGGACGTGGTTTTCCTGGGGCTCTATATGTATATCGCTGGCCCTGGACCTCACCGCCCTGGTTATAATCTGGTTAACCAGCTGGACTGCCGGCGACCGGTCGGTCCCTCCGGCGTCGGTCTCATCCAGGTCGTAAGTATCCAGGGCAGCCGCGCTTTCCACTCTTATCTCCTCTAAAGTCGAAAACGTTTGCTCATCTATGCCAGGCTGGAAATAGCGCCCTAAAGCAGATAGAATTTCCTTTTCCGAAGCTATGGCAGGCACTATTTCCATCCCCGACGCCATTTTAAGGTCATCTATGGCATTCAGGTTCAGCGGGTCGGCCATGGCTACCAGCAGCCGGTTCCCATCCTTCCGCACGGGGACCGCCATATGCCGCCGTGCCAGCGCTTCCGGTATGGTTCGCACCACTTCGGGGTCCGGCTGGTAGTCATCGAGCACCACTTTCGGAATCCCAGCTGAACCTCCAGGACTTCCAATATGTCCCTTTCCCTCACGTACCCAAGCCGGCAGAGGACCTTCCCCAGCCGCTCACCGGTTCGCTTCTGTTCGTTTAAGGCCTTTTCCAATTGATCAGGAGTTATCATCCCCGCCTCGATCAGCAGATCTCCCAACCGGCGTCTCCTGTCCACCCAAACCCCTTCTTTCACGGCTAATTCTAACAGTAGACTCCAAAAATGTCAAATTTTTTAAACAG
>QGUT01000167.1 GCA_003242255.1 Bacillota bacterium | reverse complement strand
GGTTTGTTCGGTTCGTCACCGTTTGTCCGAGGAAAAAGATCGAGAAAGGTCTAAGGAGGATAGCCGAGGTCTTCAAAGAGTATTGATTTCCGCCTGACGGCAACCAAATCCACTTTAATTAGGATATCACGGCCGCTCTTACAGAGATAAGAGCGGCTAATTTGTTATCACCTCCATACTGGCCGATATGGATTCCGATGCGCCTGGCCTGTCCCGTCAGTTCCGCCAAACCCTTACGATGAGAGCGAATACCGGCTTGAACAAAAGGCTGATGACGATTGCCGAGATTAGGCCAATATTGACAAATTGAGAAAATTGGAGTACATATCTATGTCGAAAGTCTAATTGCGTAAAGTTCGCTGTAGGGCAGAAAGCGATTTAGGAAGGAAGATGAAAATTGAAAATAAGTATAATCGGAGGCAGCGGAATATATACTCCGTTGCTGATAGATGAGATCGCAAAGCTTAACGATCGCCTGAAAGTGGACCGTGTTATCCTCAACGGCCGATCCGCAGGGAAACTTAAGGCTGTAAAAACTCTTTGTGAGAAACTGGTAAGAAGAAGCGGTCAGGACATAGAAGTCCACGCGACGGAGGACCGAATCGAGGCAATAGCCGATGCGGATGTCATCATATGTCAGATAAGGGTCGGCGGCTTAGAAGGCAGGGCCTTTGACGAAGAATTTCCCCGCGAGTTTGGCATGGTCGGGGAGGAAACGGTGGGGCCCGGCGGCCTTTCTAACGCAATGCGGACGATTCCTGTGATGCTTCAGATTGCTGATGAAATTGAAAGATACAATAAAAGTGCAATTTTCATAGTGCTTACCAATCCCTGCGGAATGGTCATGAGGGCCATAAACCGCCGCTATAGACTGAAGGCGGTGGGCATATGCGATATGCCGCGAAATTTGATAAATAAGATAGCTTCTTTCTTAAAAGCCGAAAGCGGGGAAATCTTAGCCGAATATTTCGGCCTGAACCATTTCGGCTGGATAAATAGAGTATATCTCAGTGGCGTGGATGTGACGAAAAACATTATTGAAAATTATGAGAAAATCGATACAATTATTGATAAAGAAATAGTGAAGATTCAAGGAGCCATTCCTATTTCTTACCTGAAGTACTATTTTCACCCCGAGATGTTCCTGACGTCTAAACCGGCGAGAGCTAGAGAACTGATGGCATTAGAAGCGGAAATTCTAAATGAAATGCAGGATGGCGATGTGGATCGCATTATGAATTTGCTGAACCGGCGTTCAGCAGTATGGTACCGGTATATTGTCGAGTACATAAAGGCCTTGAAGGACGACGACTGGAGTTATCACGTCCTCAACGTCAAAAACAATTCTACTCTGGATTTTTTGCCTGAAAACTCGATCGTCGAAGTGGGCTGCCTCATGAAAAAAGGGGTAATAAAACCCATTCCCGTAAGGGATGTGCCCCAATCTGTAAAGGCCATGATATTCCAACTGGATGCGTACGAAGAGCTAACGGTAGAAGGCATCCTTAATAAAAGTTGCGATACTTTGATAGAAGCTCTGATGATTCATCCGTTCGTCCGATCCTACGATATGGCCAAATCGGTTTTAAAGAAAGTCCTGGATGGGAACAGGAAAATGGCTTTTGATTTTTTGCGCTAGAGGTGATCCGATGCCTGGTAAAAAGTGTGTGTTATTCGATATTGACGGCACGTTGATGGATACCGAGGAAGCTATTGTAGAGTCATTGAAGTCTACGATGAAAAAGCTATACAGCAAAGACTACAGCGACGAAGAACTTTATTTCGCTGTAGCGCTGCCGAGCAAGGATGTATTGACCACACTAGGAGTTAAAGATGTCGATAATGCGCTCAGGTATTGGGTGGAGCAATTGAAGGCGTTTTACCACAGGGTAAGGATATATCCCCAAATAAAGGAAACAATTCAAACCCTGAAAGATAAAAAGATAAAGCTCGGAATCGTCACCGCGAGGTACGATTTTGAAGTGGAGGAAGACCTTGTTCTGAAGGAATTGCTCCATTACTTTGATGTGGTAATAACTTATGATGAAATCTTAAGGCCAAAACCTCATCCCGACCAACTGCTTAAGGCCTTGGAAAAACTGGATGCAGAACCCGGTGACGCACTTTACGTCGGCGACACCATCATCGATTACGAATGTGCGAAAAGCGCCAATGTAGATTTTGTCCTCGCCAATTGGGGTAGAGTAGATAGAAAAAGCAATTTTAAAGATAATGTGAAAATATGCAATAATCCGGCCGAATTATTGACAAATATCATGAACTGAGATAAAATTATATAATACACAAAACCCAGGATAGTGAATAGAACACTTTAAATTAACTCTGATTTCTCAGAGCTTTTTCTTTACAGTAAAGTGAATGATGCTATATCCGTAAGTAGGATAATATAGCTTGTTTAAATATATAATAAGAATGTATCTGGTGTTTCTGGAAAAAAATTTTATCACCTTATAGAAATGGGGGATGTATATGAATCTGGCTATATTATCCACTTATCCGCCTCGGGAATGCGGTATAGCATCATTTGCGAAAGATTTGAGGGACAACCTCACGCTTTGGGGTCAGGATGTGAAGATCCTGGCCATTACTGATAACGAAGCCTCTTATTCCTACCCACCCGAAGTTGTTTTCGAACTCCACGAAGAGAATCAGGAAGATTTCGTAGCTTCAGCGGAATACGTCAACGCAACCGCGACAGATCTCGTGCTTTTGGAGCATGAATACGGAATTTTCGGAGGTTGCGATGGAAGCTACGTTCTCGATTTTGTAGCCCGCCTCAAAAAACCTTTCGTCCTCAATACCCATACCGTGCTTTCCCAGCCTACGGTGAGCCAAAAGAGCATATTGATGAAATTGGGGCAAAGAGCTGCGGCTGTTATCTGCATGACCAGACGGTCGGCCGAGCTTTTGCATGAAGTCTATAAAATACCCCTCAATAAGATATACGTAATACCCCACGGAGTTCCTGTGTTCAGGGAAAAACTGAGAGATCGGCTCAAAGAAGCTTACGGATTGGTGGGAAGATCTATTGTTACGACTTTCGGGTTCATAGGACCGGGCAAAGGCATAGAAATAGGTATTAAAGCCATAGCTCTGCTGAAAGAAAAGTACCCGGATATATTGTATTTGATCGTGGGAGAGACCCATCCCAAGCTCAAAAAGCGGGAAGGCGAAATCTACCGCGAATCGCTGGAAAAGCTGGTGGACAATTTAAATCTCCACGACAACGTCCGCTTTGTCAATAAATACCTCACCATTGAAGAAATAGGAGACTATCTATATATGACCGATGTGTACCTCACCCCCTATCCCGGCAGACATCAGGCGGTGAGCGGTACGCTGTCCTACGCCATAGGCTGCGGAAGGGCTATCGTTTCTACTCCCTACGATTATTCCCTGGAAGTCCTG
>QGUT01000166.1 GCA_003242255.1 Bacillota bacterium | reverse complement strand
TCGCGGAGGAGGAACTCAAAATTATTCCGGAAATGGTGGGAAGCGTCTTATGAAGGGAGTAATAATAGGCACGGCAGGCCATATAGATCACGGCAAGACCACGTTGATAAAGGCCATGACGGGCATTGATACCGACAGGCTGAAGGAAGAAAAGGAGAGGGGCATCACGATAGACCTGGGCTTTGCCCGGCTTCTCTTGCCGAGCGGCCGGCAGGTGGGAATAGTGGACGTGCCGGGCCACGAAAAGTTCGTCAAGAACATGCTGGCGGGGGCTGGCGGCATAGACCTGGTGCTTTTGGTAATTGCTGCCGACGAAGGCGTGATGCCCCAGACCCGGGAGCACCTCAACATCCTCCAGTTGCTCAACGTGAAGAAGGGCATAGTGGTGGTAACCAAAAAAGACTTGGTGGACGACGAATGGCTGGAGCTGGTGAGCGACGACATCAAGAAAGAACTGAAGGGAACCTTTTTGGAGAATTCCCCCATGGTATTCGTGTCGGCGGTGACGGGAGAGGGGATCGAGGACCTCGTGCAGCTCATCGATAGGATGACCGCCGAAAACGGCGAGAAGGACCTGGATTCGCCCTTTCGCCTGCCGGTAGACAGGGCCTTTTCGATCCCGGGGATAGGCACCGTGGTGACCGGAAGCCTTCTCTGCGGCCGCATAAGGGTGGGCCAGACGGTGGAAATCTTTCCTAAAGGGCTCCGGTCGAAAGTAAGGTCCATAGAAGTCCACGGGGAGAGCAAAGATGTGGCCTTAGCCGGTCAGAGGACGGCGGTGAACTTAAGCGATGTAAAGCCGGAAGATATATCGAGGGGCGATGTGGTTTCCGAAGTAAAGGCCATGATGCCAGCGAGCAGGGCTGCCGTCTGGTTCAAACTCCTCAAGGACTCGCCGAGAGCTCTGAAAAACCGGGAAAGGGTGAGATTCCACGCGGGAACGGGCGAGGTCATGGGGAGGATTAACCTCCTGGAGGGCGACGAACTTTTCCCCGGAGGAGAAACCTTTGCTTTCGTCGATTTTGAAAAGCCCGTGGCGGTCGTCTACCGCGATTACTACGTGGTGAGGAGCTATTCGCCCGTCCACACCATAGGAGGCGGGCAGGTCCTGTTCCTCAATCCTCCCAGATTAAAAAAATCCTCAAAAGAAAAGGCCCTGGAGGCTTTGAAAAAGGCCAAGGACGGAGACTTAAAGGACTTCATCCTGGGGTTTGTGTCGACGTTTGGAAAGCCCCATGTTCCGATCAAAGACCTGGTGCCCCATACGGGGAAAAATGCCGGGGACCTGGTTAAAGCCGCCCAGAGCCTCGCCGAAGAGGGGAAAATCGTGATGCTGCGGGTGGGTGCGGAAGATGAGGTGTTCGGCATAGAGTTTTACGAGGAAAAGAGGGCAAAGGCAAAGGAAATTCTGGAAAAGTACCATCAAAAATTTCCCCTGAGCGAGGGCATGTTAAAAGAAGAATTCAGGAGCCGTCTTGATCTCGAAGGAAAGGTTTTTGAAGTTTTGCTCGGCAAGTGGGCCGAGGAAGGAGTAGTCGAGAGCACCGGCAAGACGGTGAATCTCAGAGGATTTGCCGCCCGAATGGACGAAAGGCAAAAAAGGGTTGCCGATAGATTGCTTCGGGAGTTGAAAGAAAAGGGATGGGCTCCTCCGACTATAGGTGAACTTCAGTCGATGCTCGGGTCCGAAGCTGGCAGCGTCAAGGAAGTGCTGAACTGGCTCGTATCCCAAGGAGATGCGGTGAAAATAAGCGACGACCTTTATCTGGCGAAGGAATGGGTAGATAAAGCCCTAGAACTTTTGCGGGAATATTTTAGAGAGAATGAGGAACTCACCGTGGCCCAATTCAGGGATATGCTGGGGACCAGCAGGAAGTATGCCCTTCCCCTTCTGGAGTACATGGACGGCATAAAAGCCACAAGGCGTTTGAAAGACGTGCGATTGGCAGGGGTTAAATTGTACGAGTTGAATAAAACGTGATTTTCTGCTATCATTAATGTGGGCCTGGGGGCAGATAGGTCCTGGTGGGCCTCCTGGTCTTCAAAACCAGCGTCGGGGGCAAAACCTCCGAGGTGGGTTCGATTCCCACATGCTCCCGCCAATTGGGAGTTCGGCTTTCAGAGATCTGAAAGCCTTTTTTGCATTTTAGGGCTCTTCGCCCAGTTGGTGCTCGATGTCGGCAAAATCGTACGTGAATTCAACTAGGGCAGTCTTCATAAAAATGGGAGCGCCGCAGCGAAGGGCCAGTGCTATGGCGTCGCTGGGCCTCGAGTCGATTACCAGATTTTTACCGTCGAGGTTTATGTAAATTTCGGCGTAGTAAGTGTTGTCCCTTATGTCAGTTATGACGATTTTCTCTACCCTTCCGCCCATGTTTTCGATCACTGATTTTAAAAGGTCGTGGGTCAGCGGCCGAGGAGGGTTCACTCCCTGCAGCGGTAGAGCAATGTTGTGCGCCTCCAAGGGGCCAACGACGATGGGCAGCACCTTTTTTTCCTCCTGATCTACCAGCAGTATTACAGGTTCTCCCATCGGGCTTGCGACGACGGCCTTAACTTTCATTTCCAGCATTTTATCACCCCTTCAACTCTTCAAAAATTATTATAGCACTATTTATCAAAAAATAGAAAACTCCGCCTTTTTTGCTTTCTTGTCAAGCTGAAGGCCCACAATGTATAATATTAATCGGCTGTTTCAAAAAACGAATCAAACAAATCAGCGGAGGATTTTTATGGAAGATTTTAAGCTTCGCAGAAAGATAATGGCACTGGCATTTCCTGCAATCCTTGAAATGCTGTCAGGCACTTTGGTTTGGGCAACCGATACGGCCATGGTAGGGCGATTGAGCGCCGAAGCGTTAAGCGCTGTCGGGCTCGGTGGACAGATAGTGTTCAACGTAGTCTACGTATTTGGAGCTCTCGGAGTGGGAGCTCTGGCTATGGTATCAAGGTCCATCGGGGCGGGCGATAAAAAAAGGGCCGATTATATAACGTCCCAGGCTTTTATAATGGCCGTATGCCTGGGGATAATTCTGGCTTTAATATATTTTTTCTGCGCCGAAAGGATTTACGGGATGCTCAGCGATGATCCCGAAGTAGTCGCCCTCGGGACGAAATACGTTAAGATCCTCGCTTTAGGCGTCGTATTCATGGTGCCTTCTTATGTATTAAACAGCGCGCTGAGGGGAGCGGGAAATACGGTGGTTCCCATGCTGTCGGCGGCGGCGGGAAACATCCTCAACGTGGTGGGGGATTATGTCCTCATTTTCGGCCATTTCGGCTTCCCCCGGATGGAAGTGGAGGGGGCAGCTCTTGCCTCTGCGATTTCTCAAATTGTCGCGGCCCTGATAGCTCTGATCTATGCCGGCTCCGGAAGGGCCAATGTCGCGATAGACTTTAAAGCCCTAATTCCCGATTTCGGTATGATGCGGGAGCTC
>QGUT01000165.1 GCA_003242255.1 Bacillota bacterium | reverse complement strand
CTTCCAAAGAAGACTACTGGGAAAAGGCAAAGGCGATATATTCAAAAAACGCCCGGTGGGTGAGGGCGGCGACACCCTTCCTCTTTCAGATGAAGGAAAACGACCTAGTGTGGATGAAGGACTTCGCCGGAATTTACTACCTGGGGCGAATCGAGAGTGACTGGGAGTACCGGGATGAGCCGGCTTACCTTCAGGCCGAAATGGTAAATGTGCGAAAGTGCAGTTTTTACAAGGTGGGCCTCGATGCCCCCGGCGGTGTGATGCAAGGCTTTCGCACCGGCAATATCGTCCAGAAGATCAACGATTACCCCATCCATTTATTTTCGCGCATCGCCTACAACAGGCTGTCGGGTGAGGAATTTTACGATGCGAAGGGTGAAATCGGCGAAAGCGCGGACCTTTTCAGGCTGCTTACCGACGAGGAACTGGAAGATCTGGTGGCCCTTTACCTGCAGAAAAAAGGTTATTGTATAATCCCGAGCAGCCTCGCTGGCGACATACCCTTATTCAAATTCCAGATTGTCCAAAGTTCCACCGGCGAGCGGGCTTTCGTGCAGGTCAGCGGGAATGCGGTCCTGAATCCCGGAATTTACACCCATTTTCCTTATAAAGTTTTCCTGTTCAGCCCCGCCGGTTACAGCGGTTCCTTTGGAACATTTAAAAATGTTGTCGCTTTAAAAAGAGACGAGATTGAAGATTTTATCAAGTCATACCAATCCCTTATGTCTTTTAGCGTGCGCCTCTTTCTGGACTGCACCAAAGAAAGTGCGGCGGCAAAAAAATCCATATAGCCGCCGCTATTTTTTGCCAATATCAAGCTGTCTTCGATAGTCTCCGATATACTTAAAGGAGGTTTTGCCAGTGAAGAAATTGCCGTTACACTTTCATTAATTTTATTTGGTATGAAATGTCAGGAAAGGGGCCCTGTAATGCAAGCCCCGTGTAAAGCGAGAAAGCTAAATCCCAGAATGATTTTTGTCAATACACCTACTCTGTAATCTTATAATCTACCAGCTCTATCATTCTATCATCTATAGTTCCATTGTGGTGATAACTAAGAGACGTTATACCTATTCCCGGGACGAACGCAACGGTTGTAGTATCAGCTGATTGGCGGTTTTCCAATCTGTACTTTTTAAAACTCTTATTTTCTTTCCCCAAAAATTCGCCGTCATGACTTACCACCCATATATACATCAGGTCGCTTCGGTTCGGATCCCCGCCAAATTTTTGCCCGTCATATAGCGGAAATTCGAACATCAACCCGGTGCCTTCGCCTAATATTTCAGATAAAGATTCGAATTGTTGCAGTTCGCCAATTCTGTTCAGTACATTGTTTAAAGTTGCCTCATCCAGCCAGTATATTTTATTTGACGTTGCCAAAAAGCCGAAACGGCCATCGGGCTGGAGATTTAAAATATCCCCTTTCATCTCTACAACGGTATAATCCATAGCCCTGTGTATGCTCTGTACCTCCATTTTGATTGTTCCATTCTTTTCAATTATCCGTCCTTCTGCTGACGATTCTTTGATTTTATAACTATATTCCCAATAATTACCTTTAGCCAATGGCATATAGTTCTCGATATAATTTTCGTCAAAAGTAGTACTTTGTTCGTTTATATTAAAACCGGTAATTAACCAATCTTTTCCAGTTCTTTCCACCGTAAGGGTTATTCCGGTCCTCCATTCCTCACCAGGGACGCTGGTTATTTCCACAATATCACCTTTTACAGTATATTTGTCCTTGCTTATTTTAATCAGATCTTTTATTTCGATTCTATCCGGCCATGGACTGGAGGTATATCTGCCCGGGGCCTTGGATGGGTCTTCCAGCCATTCGGCAAGCAAAGATGGTGCTACATACGCGCTGTAATTTTCTTTTATTTGTACTCTGCACACTTCTTCTGGAGAAAGCTTATCCACTTTCTTCAGATTTCTTCCGAACTGTTCCACGGCCCTGATGGCTCCCGAATTGTCGCTCGGCCTGAAGCTTTTTGCAATTTTTATAAGTTGGGTTTTGTCGACGTATTTTGAATCGGCGTAAATGTCGTAAGCGATTCCATCTTTTTCAAATATCAGATACAGATGGTTTTCATTTTTCACGGACGTATCCTTCGATGCCGCCGGTTGGGTCAAATCGAGATTTACCATAACAGCTTTTGTAATCAATCCTTTGATTTCTTCCTGGCTTTTTACTTGGGAGTGATTGGGTAAAAAAAGCCTTTGATCGGGCTCGTATCTTATGATTTGTATCCCGCCTACGGTGACATTATTTTCTTCAAATACGAGTTCCTTAAACGATATAATTTTAGTCCCGGTTATAAAACCAAAAATTGTGTTTTTTTGAGTGATTAGACCCGGAGTATCGGTTTTTACCCTGAAATTATCGGGAACTTCAACTATATAACTCCCTATCTGAAGGGAATTTTTAGCTATGGGATTTGTCAGAAGTACAAAACTGAGTATTGCAAAGCATATTACACCTGTTATTACGAATAAACGGCGCTTATATTTGAATAAATCAGCCATTTTTATCATCTTTAGTCTCCTTTCAATATTTCCCGCATCGTCTACCATGCCCACGAGTTTTAAGGATGGTTTTTGTGAATTGAAACTTTCCAGGACGGAAATGAGCGTTTTCCCGTATTCCTTTCGTTCCGGACCTTCCAGCAAAACAAGAACCATCTCATCGGCGGCCATTTCCATATCCTGGCGGATTATTTTGAAAAACCACCATATCAATGGATTGAACCAGTGCATCATCTGTAAGAAAAGCAGAAGATAGTTTGCCATTATATCCCTCCGCTTCAGGTGGGCAAGTTCGTGCAGGATAATGTATGAGATATTTTCTTTTCCCAAGTTTAAAATTGCAGGAGAAATCAGGAGCTTCGGTTTATATATCCCGAAAAGGGAAGGAGTATTTATTATGTCCTGGACAATAATCTCAATTTCACCTTTCACCCCCAACCGCTGTTTCTCTTTTTCTAAAATCTTATATATCCATTCCGGAGCAGTTTTGTTTCGCTTTTTAAGCCTACCGCGGAATGCAAAATTTGTATAAATGGCAAAGACTATCGAAAAAACAAAGACACTTATCCATATATAAGCTGCTGTCTTTTTAGCTTTTTCTAAAAAGTCATCTCTTTTAATAGATTCTTTGTCGGCGGCAGCATTACTGAGAAATTTTCCTTTAGTATCGGTGGCAGGAAGTTCATGGTTGTCCTTTACGGGAAGCCTGGCAAAATCCACATTTTGTGTTACCGCGGGTACAACATTAAAGATGCTCGCCGGGGATGGAGGAGTGAAAGGGATAAGAAGCTTCAGTATAAGCACAGCCCATATTAAGTAATGCCATCCGGGATTGATCTTATCCTTTAATATCCATTTCACAAAAATAATTACGAGCCCCACAATGGAAGCATGAAAGGGGCCCTGCTTCTTAACAA
>QGUT01000026.1 GCA_003242255.1 Bacillota bacterium | reverse complement strand
TTAATTTTTAAGGGGCCTTGCCGGGTTCTACCGGCGGTGGGGTAAAAACGTCGACTTTCCTTTTACTTTTGCTGATGGTATATACTATTATAACTTCAAAGGAACATGTAGAGATATTCGGCAGGCGCATTCCATGGGACAACGTATTTAAGGCTTGTGTCATCGTATTGATGTCGCTTTCGCTCATATTTACGGTTTCTTTCCTGCTGACGCTGACGGAAAAGGCTGATTTCATCGTCATATTATTTGAGACGGTATCGGCCTTTGCTCCCGTAGGGTTGTCGTTGGGCATTACCCCGCATTTGACCGCTGCTGGGAAAGTGTTGATTATGCTCACTATGTTTTGCGGAAGGCTTGGGCCGCTGACTATAGCTTTAGCCATATCCACCAGGAAGAAGACTGCTTTGATAAAATATCCGGAAGAAAGAGTGCTGGTAGGTTGATGCTCGGAGGCGGTATTAGATGAGACAATTTGTGGTCATAGGTTTGGGCAGGTTTGGTTCTAGCGTTGCAAAGACGTTATTCAACCTGGGTTACGATGTATTGGGGATTGACGTAAATGAGGAAATCGTCCAATCATTGGCCAACAGCGTCACCCATGCGGTTCAGGCGGATGCCACGGATGAAAACACGCTGAAAGCCCTCGGGGTTCGGAATTTCGATGTGGGCATAGTGGCTATCGGCGGCGATATCCAATCCAGCATCCTGGTCACTTTGATTCTAAAAGAGCTGGGAATAAAGTACGTCATTGCAAAAGCGCAAAATGACCTCCACGGAAAAGTGCTGTATAAAATCGGCGCCGACCGGGTGGTTTTCCCGGAGAGGGATATGGGAATTCGGGTCGCCCACAACCTGATAGCTTCTAATATCCTCGATTATATAGAACTCTCGCCGAATTTCTCTATAGTCGAACTGGAAGCTCTGCCCGAATGGTATGATAAAACATTAGGCGAATTGAAGATGAGGAAGAGACACGGCATCAACGTCATGGCTATAAAGCGCGGCGAAGATGTAGTGGTGTCTCCGGGCGCCGAAGATTTAATAAAAAAAGGCGATATCCTAGTAGTGGTAGGACAGAATAAGGATATAGAAAAACTTGAAAAATTTGTGTGATAATCCGGGAGGGAAAATGACTTTCGAGGAACCTTCAAAGAGGAAAATAAACCTGGTAAAATCTCTGGTCAGTTTAAAGAATTACAGAAAACGGGAAGGGCTTTTCGTAGTTGAAGGTTTGAGGGCCGTAGAAGAGGCGGTGAATTCCGATTATGAGGTCGAATTCGTACTGATTTCGGACGACTTCTTAAAAAGGTACGGTGGAAAGCTGCACGGGTTTGGGGATGTAAATATCTTTCAGGTTCCGAAAAAGGTATACAAGACTCTCTCGGATACGCAGACCCCCCAGGGAGTCATGGCAGTCGTCAGAATGAGAAATTATGAACTCGCAGACCTGTGCAGGGGTAACTTTTTAATCGTTGCCCTCGACGGCGTTAAAGACCCGGGCAATATGGGGACTATTATAAGGACTGCGGATGCCGTCGGGGCGAGTGGGGTTTTGGCAGGGAAGGGCTGCGTAGACGTATACAACCCTAAGGTCATAAGGGCCACGATGGGCTCTATCTTTCACCTACCTGTTATAGAAGAGATTGATCTTCAGCAGGCTTTAAAAGAATTATATAAAAAAGGTGCGAAAATAATAGTAACCAGCCTCGGCGCGAACAAAAGCTACCTGGATGTGGACTATAAGTCACCGGCGGTGGTAGTATTCGGCAGCGAGGCCGAAGGCGTTTCTAAAGACATACTGGCTATGCCGGCCGAGCAAGTGAAAATTCCGATTCCCGGTAAAGCGGAGTCGTTGAATGTGGCGGTATCCAGCGGAATTTTACTCTATGAGGCAGTAAGGCAACGAGGAACTCTCTTTCCCTTGTAAAACGCCTTCCAGTGTGCTATAATAGTTCTAAACGCGGGGAAAGGGAGTGGTCTTTTGCTGACCGCCGACTTTTTTTGGAATATTTTTGAAGCTACAGGTTCGATAACGGCCTATTTGATATACAGGAAGTTGATTTCCGGCAAGTTGTATCCCGCTAAAAAATATTGAGCTGCGGAATGTCAGTTCTTTAAGGGAGGTCGTGAAAGGGCAAGCTTTCGTCCGTTTTTCCGGGGCGAAAGCTTTTTTGTAATTTAATTTGGAGGAGGTCGCAAAGTAAGTGAAGGAAGAGTTGCTGGCTCTAAAAGAAGAGGCATTGCGCTGCGTTGAAAAGTCGGAAGACATAAAAGAATTGAATGATTTTAGGGTAAAATTCCTGGGGAAAAAGGGCAGGCTCACCGCCATATTGAGGGGAATGGCGAGCCTTTCGCCAGAGGAAAGGCCGGTCATAGGAAAACTTGCCAACGAGATTAAAGAAGAGTTGGAGCAAAAATTTTCCGAGAAAGCTTCGGAATTAAAGGAGATCGCTAAAAACGCGCGCCTACAGCAGGAAAAAATCGATGTGACGATACCTTCTAAGATTTTCGTAGGCCACAAACATCCCCTGACTTTGGTTTTAGATGAGATAAAACATATCTTTCTGGGGCTCGGATATGAGGTGGTCGAGGGGCCGGAAGTGGAGCTCGACTATTACAATTTTGAAGCTCTTAACATACCGAAAGATCATCCGGCAAGAGACATGCAGGATACCTTCTACATAACCGAAGAAATTCTATTGCGAACGCACACTTCTCCCGTGCAGATTAGGACTATGGAGAGAAGAAAGCCTCCTATCAAGGTGATAGTTCCCGGAAGAGTTTATCGTACCGACGAAGTAGATGCTACCCATTCCCCCGTTTTCCACCAGGTGGAAGGGCTCGTGGTGGGGAAAGGCGTCACGATGGCAGATTTGAAGGGCACCCTTATAACCTTTGTCAAGACGTTTTACGGACAGGAGCGCAGAGTGCGCTTTAGACCCAGCTATTTTCCGTTCACCGAACCCAGCGCCGAAATGGACATATCCTGTGTGGCATGCGATGGGAAGGGTTGCAGAGTTTGCTCTTATACGGGCTGGCTGGAAATATTGGGTTGTGGCATGGTGCATCCCAACGTGCTCAGGAATTGCGGATACGATCCCGAGGAATTTTCAGGCTTTGCTTTTGGCATGGGGATTGAGAGAGTAGCCATGTTGAAGTACGGCATTAACGACATGAGGCTGTTCTTCGAGAACGATCTCAGATTTTTAGAACAGTTTTAACAGGGAGGAAGCAATATGAGGGTACCGATGAAATGGTTGAGGGAATTTGTAGATTATAAAGGCAGCGCGGAAGAATTCGCCGAAAAACTCACCATGTCGGGTTCCAGCGTCGAGGCTGTCGAATACGTCGGGCGGGATATAAAAAACGTGGTAATAGGAGAGGTTTTGGAGGTAAAAAAGCATCCTCAGGCAGAAAAGCTGCTGGTGACCAGAGTAAACACTGGAAATAGAGTTTTAACAATAATAACGGGAGCCCAGAACATAAAAGAAGGCGACAAGGTAGTTGTAGCTCTTCCAGGAGCTACGATAGAGGGTGGAAAAGAGATCAAAGTGCAGAATTTAAGAGGAATAGAGTCGGAGGGCATGCTTTGTTCGGCGCGGGAGTTGGGATTGGACGACCACGGCCTGCCCGAGGATATGAAAAACGGGCTTTTAGTTCTGCCGAAAGATGCTCCGGTGGGGAAGGATATAAAAGAGTACATAGACCTGGAAGATGCGGTAGTGGAGTTTGAACTTACCCCCAATAGGGGCGATTGCTTCAGCATAATCGGTATTGCGAGGGAAGCCTCGGCGACCTTCGACATTCCTTTGAAAGCGCCTTTTTCCATCACTGCCGAAAGAAGGCAAATAAACGAGATTCCCGGAAAGGTGAGAGTGACCGTAGAGGCTCCGGACCTCTGCAGGAGGTACATAGCCAGGATAATCGAAGATGTAAAAATAGAACCTTCCCCTCTCTGGATGCAGAGGCGATTGCAGCTCTGCGGGATTCGCCCTATAAACAACATAGTCGATATCACCAACTACGTCATGTTGGAACTGGGCCAGCCGCTTCACGCTTTCGATTACGATAAATTGGCCGGCAGTTCAATCATAGTCCGAAGGGGGAAGAAGGGCGAAAAGCTGATCACTCTGGACGGGAAGGAAAGGGAGATCACAGAGGATACGCTGGTTATAGCCGACGAAAAAGGTCCTGTGGCCCTGGCGGGAGTTATGGGTGGAGAAAACTCCGAAGTCACGGAGAGCACGAGGACGGTGCTTTTAGAATCAGCCAATTTCTTGGGATCCAACATCCGCCGCACGGCGAAGAGGCTGGGCGCCAGGACCGATGCATCTATGCGCTACGAAAAGGGGATTGACCCGAACCTCGCCGAAATTGCCGCTGAAAGGGCTTGCGAACTCGTCGAAAAATTGGGAGCAGGCCGAGTGGTAAAGGAATATGCCGACGTATATCCCGAACCGGTCCTCCCGAAAAAGTTGGAATTGAGAGTCGAGAAAATAAATGAACTGCTGGGCACTGATATTTCTAAAGAATGCATGGTCGACATTTTGCGGCGATTGGGAATGGGCACCGAAGATGAAGGCGGGAGGACCTTTGTGGTAGTTCCGACCTATCGTTTGGATATAGCCCAACTGGCCGACATAGCCGAGGAGATCGCGAGGATTTACGGTTATGACAATCTACCATCGACTTTACCGGGCCATATCACAACTCTTGGACTGCTGAATGAAGGACAGAAATTAGAAGATGAAATCAAAGCTACCCTTACGGATCTTGGATTTTCGGAAATATACACTTACTCGTTTATAAGTCCTAGCGCTTTTGACAGGTTGAAAGCGCCCATGGGTCATGAAGTCCGCCGAGCGGTAAAGTTGATGAACCCTCTGGGTGAGGATCACAGCGTGATGAGGACCACGCTGCTAGAAGGAATTCTCCAGGTGGTCAAATTCAACTTAAATCAAAAGCAGGAGAGAATACGCATTTTCGAAGTGGGAAAGGTTTTCCTGCCCAAAGCACTGCCCTTGACAGAACTCCCGAACGAAAGGAAAGTGTTGGGCCTTGCCCTTTGCGATGAAAAGCAGGATTTTTACCACCTGAAAGAAGCGGTGGAGGTGCTGTTTTCAAAGTTAAAGATAAAGAATTATAGATTCGAACCCGATCTGCACTTTGCCCTGCATCCCGGCAGGACTGCTCGTATTTCGGTAGATGGTCAGGTCCTTGGGCATATGGGAGAAATCCATCCGGATGTCATGGAAAATTATGACATACAGGATGAGAGGATCTATGTGGCGGAATTGGACCTGGAACTTCTAATAGACAGAGCGGCGAAAGAAATAAAATACCAGCCGCTTCCCAAATTCCCGGCCGCCGAAAGGGATGTGGCCTTAGTGGTAAAGGAAGATGTAGCCGCAGGCAGCATAATGGAGGCTATGGAGGAGCTGGGAGGAGAGCTTTTGGAGAAAGTAGAACTTTTCGATATATACAGGGGAGAGCAGATACCGAAAGGGTGTAAGAGCCTCGCTTTCTCGCTGACATACAGGGCAAAAGACAGGACTCTGACGGACGAGGAAATCAATGAAATGCACGCTAAGATAGTTCAAGAGGTCATCAATAGGTTTGAGGGTCGCCTGAGGGAGTAAAGTGCGGGAGGAAAAAGGATGGACAAAGAACCGGATGTCACAAGGGTAAGGGTGGAGATTTGCGGAGAAAACTATTATATAAAGGGCTCAGCTTCGGAAGAATACATAAAGCAACTTGCCAAGTATGTCGATGAAAAAATGAAGCTGCTATCAGAACTTAACCCCAGGCTCAGTCGTATAAATTTGGCGGTGCTGGCGGCGCTAAACATCGCCGACGAATATTTCAAGTTAAAAGCTGAATACGAGGAATTTTTAGAGGTATTTGGCGAAGAAAAAAGCAAGTAGGGCGGAGTTGGAAGGAAATGAAAAATTACCTCGTGTCCTATATATTTTCCAATATCGCCGACATGTTGGAGATAAAAGGAGAAAACTTTTTTAAAATCAGGGCTTACCGAAAAGCCGCTCGGGCTATTTCCAACCTCCCCGAGGACGTGGAAGCATTGGTTGAAACTTCTTCCCTCGCCGGCATTGAGGGGATCGGGAAAGCCCTCGAGGAAAAGATAAAAGAAATTGTAAATACCGGGACGTGCGAGTATTACGAAAGGCTTAAAGAGGAAGTGCCGGCGGCGCTGGTGGAAATGCTGAAAGTTCCGGGTTTGGGGGCAAAAAAGATAAGGACCATCTACGAGAGGCTCAATATTACCACCATCGAAGAACTGGAGCAGGCGGCAAAACAGCACCGATTGAGGGGATTGCCCGGCATAGGAGTGAAGACGGAGCAGGGAATACTTAAAGGGATCGCCATGCTAAAAGGGACTATGGGGAAAATGCTCTTGCCCACTGCCATCTTCTTGGCCGAAGAAATAATATCTATGCTGAAATCCCATCCCGCCGTTGAAAAAGTTGAAGTCGCTGGAGACCTGAGAAGAAGGCAGGATTTAATAGAGGAACTTGAGATCGTCGTTTCGTCCAAAGTGCCGGAGGAAGCAATCGCCGGATTGTTGTCGTACCCAAGGATAAAAGAGGTCAGGGAAAGAAACAATGACACTTTGAAAGTGCTGCTGGACCTGGGAATCGAGGCCAACTTCCATGTGGTAGAGCCCGAAACTTTTTGGCCCTCAGTGCATTTTTTAACCGGCAACGAAGAACATAGGAAAAAACTCCAGGAAATAGCCCGAGGAAAAGGTTACGATTTGCGAAGAGACTGCATCGTTCAAAAGGAAAACGGCGAAATACTGTATCCAGAAAGCGAAGAAAAAATTTACGAAATGCTCGGCATGCCTTATATAATTCCGGAGCTCCGGGAAGACCGCGGAGAGATAGAAGCGGGTATGGCGGGGAGGCTTCCCCGATCCATCGAAATCGGAGATATAAAAGGCGATCTGCACGTCCACAGCAATTGGAGCGATGGGATGAACACTATTGAGGAAATTGCGCTGCGGGCTAGAGACAGAGGTTACGAATATATAGCCATCACCGATCATTCAAAATCTTTAAAAATAGCCCGCGGATTGGATGAAGAGCGCCTATTTGAGCAGATAGAGTTGATAAAGAAACTGAATGAAAAAATAGAAGGCATCAGGATTTTATGCGGGATAGAAGTGGATATATTGAGCAATGACCTCCTGGATTTCGACGACGACGTTTTGGAAAGGCTCGACATAGTCATCGCTTCGATACACAGCGGTTTCAATCAGGATAGGGAAAAATTAACCCGGCGAGTCCTGAATGCCATCTACAACCCTTACGTCAACGTAATCGCCCATCCGACGGGTAGGATACTGACGAAGAGGGAACCTTACGATATCGATATCGACGCCGTGTTGGAGGCTGCAGCTGAGACCAATACGGTGCTGGAAATCAATTCTACCCCTGATCGGCTCGATTTAAACGACAGGTTGGCAAGAAAGGCTAAAGAAAAAGGCGTTAAAATAGTTATCAACACCGACGCCCATGAGCTGGAAGGATTGAACGACATGAAGTACGGAGTTTGGGTGGCGAGGAGGGCTTGGCTGGAAAAGGAGGACGTGATAAACACCCGTGCGCTTCCTCACTTGATGGAAATGCTGAGACAGAAGAGAAAATGATAAAAAAGGTGGTCGTATTTTATGGATGAGCGGGTGGAGAAATTACTGGAGTTCGACAAAGTAAAACAGATGGCGTGCAAATACGCGGTTTCAGATCTGGCAAAAAAATTATTGCTCGATTTAAAACCTGTTTCTGATGAGCAAATGGCAAAAAAAATGCAGCGGGAGACGACGGAGGGCAAAATATTGCTAAAAGTGGGGTTGAATTTGCCCATCGACGAACTGCCCGATATTCGAAAGTCGGTAAAAAGAGCTTCACTGGGTGGCATACTTTTGCCCGGCGAACTGCTTTCAATTGCCAAGATCATGAGGGCTTCGCGCCTGATAAAAAAGGCATGGAGCGATAAAGGGTTGACCGATTGCAAGGTTGTAGAAAGCATTATAGAAAGGCTCCATACCTTCACCTCGCTGGAGGATAGGATATTTAAAATAATTTTGAGTGAGGAAGAAATAGCAGACGATGCGAGCCCTGAATTGTTAAAGCTAAGGAAGGAGAAAAAAATACTTTTCCAGCGAGCCAGAGAAAAGCTGGAGTATTACATAAGTTCCCCAAACTATCAGAAACTACTTCAGGAGCCTATTATCACCATGCGAAACGGCAGGTACGTGATTCCGGTGAAGCAGGAGTACAAAAGCAGCATCCCGGGGATAATACACGATCAGTCGGCCAGCGGATTGACCGTTTATATAGAGCCCATGCCCGTGCTTCAAATTAACAACGAAATACGAAGATTGGAAATGGAAGAAGACAAGGAAATAGAGCGGATATTGCGCGACCTTACGGACAAAGTAGCCCAGAACGGCGAACTCCTGGAGGAGACCTTTGAAGCTATCGTACGCTTGGATTTTATACTGGCTAAAGCCAAGTTCAGCGATGAAATCAAAGGGGTCGAACCTCAATTTAACACGAGAGGTTTTATAAACATAAAAAAGGGCAGGCACCCTCTTTTAAAAGGAGAAGTCGTCCCCATCGACATCTATCTGGGGGACCAATTTACAGTACTGATCATAACCGGACCCAATACAGGAGGTAAGACCGTTTCCCTGAAAACGGTGGGCCTTTTTGCACTTATGGCCCAATCCGGCCTTCACCTTCCCTGCGATGAAGGAACTGAAATGTCCATTTTTACCAATATTTTTGCCGACATCGGCGATGAGCAGAGCATAGAGCAGTCGCTCAGCACCTTCTCGGCCCATATGAAAAATATTAAGGAGATTGTGGATAAAGCGGATTCTAAAAGTCTGGTATTGCTGGATGAACTGGGAGCCGGGACGGACCCCACTGAAGGTGCAGCACTGGCTATGTCCATACTGGATTACTTTCATAAAATAGGGGCCAGGGTGATAGCGACCACTCACTACAGCGAACTGAAGGCTTTTGCTTATTCCAGAGATGGAATGGAAAATGCGAGCGTAGAGTTTGACCTGGAAACATTAAGCCCGACTTACCGCTTGTCGATAGGAATTCCCGGAAAGAGCAATGCCTTTGAAATCGCAAAACGACTGGGGCTAAAAAGAGAGATCATTGAAGCCGGGAGAAATTTCTTAAAAGTAGAAGATATAAGAATGGAAGATATGCTCCAGGAAATAGAATGGGAGAGAAAGCGTATTAGGCAGGAAAGGGAAGAGCTCGAGAAGTTAAAAGAGAGCTTTTTCAATAAGATAGCAGAACTGGAGAAAGAAAGGGAAAAACTGAAAGCAAATCAGGAAAGAATTATGGAAAAGGCCAGGGAAAAAGCAAGGCAGATCGTCGAAAAGGCGAGGAGAGAAGCCGAAGAAGTATTTGAAAAGTTAAAGGAATTGGAAGCCCAAGATGCGAAGCAAATCAGGGACAGGATAGCGGAAGAGGTCAGAAAGACTTTGAAAAAAGCGATAGAAGATTATGAAGTAAAAGAGGCTCCGCTGATAAAGACCTCTATGCGAAAAACGACATCGGGTCCGCTGCGTCCCGGCGATAAGGTTATGGTGGAAAGCTTAAATCAAGAGGGATATATAGTTTCAATGGATGAGAAGGGGAAAACGGCCCAGGTGCAAATAGGCCTGATGCGAATAAATCTGCCGGTCTCAAGTCTTTTAAAAATAGAAGAGGATAAACCCGAAAAAATTGAATCCTCCTATTCTCATTTGTCGATGAAAAAGGCCCAAGAAGTGTCGAGAGAGATAGATGTAAGGGGTCTCACGTTGGAAGAGGCCTTGTTGAAGGTGGAAAAATATTTGGACGATGCGAGCCTTGCGGGACTCTCCAATGCAGTAATTATCCACGGTAAAGGAACGGGTGTGCTGAGGAAAGGCATCCAGGACATGTTGAGAACGCGAAAGGACATAAAATCCTTTAGGCCCGGCGAGCTTAACGAAGGTGGAATAGGGGTTACGGTGGTGGAGTTCCGTTGATCCTAGTAAGCGCGTGCCTTGCTGGTTTTAATACCAAGTACGATGGTAAAAATAACAGCCACGAAATTTTTGAAGATATGGTGCGAAATAAAAAAGCCGTCCCTTTCTGTCCGGAACAAGCCGGTGGATTACCTACACCCAGGATCCCGGCCGAAATAGTAGGCGGCGACGGCTTTAAGGTAATTGAGGGAAAAGCGAAAGTCCTCACCAAAGACGGTCTTGATGTAACGGAGTATTTTATCAGGGGCGCCGAGGAAGCGTTAAAACTGGCGAAACTGATAAAAGCCGAGGCAGCCATCCTGAAATCCAGGAGCCCATCCTGCGGATGTCGCTTTATATACGATGGGAAATTTGATGGGACGTTGAAAAAAGGGATGGGGGTAACGGCAGCTTATTTGTCGGCCCACGGGATAAAAGTGATCGATTCGGACGACTATTTACAGGGCTTGTGAAAAAAGGGAGCATTTTGCTCCCTTTTTTGCTTTACAGCGTTCCGTTTTCACTTTGGTCAGGCCCTTGGACCCCAGTGTTATTGTTGCTGCCGTTTGTGGGGGTTTCGCTGTCCTGAGGGATGCTGTCTACGGGTTCAACCGGATTAAAAACCCCTTCCCCCTCTTCTTCTCCGCTGCCGCCCGTAGATGATTCATGGGTGTGCAGATCGCAGTATTCTGTGGGCGGCATGTATTTCGCGTCCAATGGGATTTTGCCATCGGGAGAAACTTGGTAAGCTGGCCTGTTCAGGAAAACTTTTTGCACTACCTGCTCAGGAGGACAGTAGGGTGTCGCCAGTTTCCCTGAAGCTGTATCTATCAACTCTTGAACGTGGACATCGCAGAGTTCCGTGGGCTCGGTTCCCTTTATAAAGTATTCATATCTTACCCGGGAACCCCTGGGATCGTTGTTGCACAGTTCTGTAGGAATTTTGCCTGAATCGGCGCAAACGGCTATGGGGCCAACGATTCCCGATGGCTTTGAGAAACCAATCTTAGGCAGATTTTTATGGGCTGCGGTCATAATTTGCCTCCAAATCAAAGCGGGCTGGTTGCCGCCTGCAACTCCCCTCATCGGGGTTGGCTCGTCGTGCCCCATCCACACGGCTGCGACCAGATGAGGCGTGTAACCTACGAACCAAACGTCTTTGCTATCGGAAGTAGTGCCTGTTTTGCCCGCTACGGGGAACGGGAAACTGGCAAGCCTCGTCGCGGTTCCTTCGGTCACTACGCTTCGCATCATCTCGGTCATTATATAGGCAACCTGAGGGCTTACAGCGGTCCATTTAGTGGGAGTATTTTCCAGAATGGTTCTCCCATTTTTGTCGACAACCTTCAAAATAGCTATTGGTTCCACGTGTACCCCTTGGTTGGCCAAAGTCCCGTATGCCGAAGCGAGTTCAAGGGGTGAAACGCCTTTTGTCAAGCCTCCCAAGGCTATCGACAATTGCCTGTCGTTTTTCTTGCCCTCCAAGACAAGGCTTTTTATGCCTAATTTCTGGGCGTATTCGATTCCTCTGTCGACGCCGATCTTTTCAAGGGTTTTAACCGCTACCACGTTGATTGAATCTGCGATGGCTTTCTTTATAGTGGTGAGTCCTTTGAAGTCTCTAGAATAGTTTTGAGGAGACCAGTTGCCGTAAGAAACCGGCGAATCGTCGATGACGCTGGCGGCAGTATACCCCATATCTATTGCAGGGGTATAAACGACAATGGGTTTAAAGGCTGAGCCCGGCTGTCGATAAGATTGAGTTGCCCTGTTTAAGCCCAGTTTCTGATAATGTTCGCGGCCGCCTACCATTGCCTTAATATAGCCGGTGTGGGGGTCAATGACTACTGCGGCGGCTTGAGGCTGGGGAAGGCCGTTCTTGTCTTCTCTCGTGTAGGGGTAGTTCTTGGGGTCGGCCAGAGCTCTTTCAGCCGCCTCCTGGATTTCTAAGTCTAGGGTGGTATAAATTCTCAACCCACCGTTGTAAATTTTTTCATAAGCTTCAGATTCGGTAAGCCCCAACTCTCTCTGTAAATCTTCGGCCAACTGGGTTATGACGAAATCGGTGAAATATGGGGCTTTGTAGTCCGCCTTTGCGTTTTCGAGGCCCACCAGTTTTATCTCTTCCTTTTTGGCCTTCTCGGCCTCTTCTTTTGTGATGAAGCCCATTTCTACCATTTCGTTCAAGACTAGAGCTTGTCTCTCTTTCGCTTTTTCGAAATTGTTATAAGGTGAGTAAATCGAAGGACCTTTGGTTACTCCGGCGAGCATGGCGCTTTCCGCCAGGGTGAGGTCCTTCACGCTCTTCCCAAAAAAGGTCTGAGCGGCAGCTTCCACACCGTAGGCTGAATGGCCAAAATAGATCTGGTTTAGATAAAATTCCAGAATTTGATCTTTGGTATAGTGGCGTTCGATCTGGATTGCGAGCCACGCCTCCTGAGCTTTTCGCTTTAAAGTCTTTTCATGAGTGAGGAAGACGTTTTTGACCAATTGCTGTGTAATAGTGCTGGCGCCTCTCTGATATTTTCCCGAGACTATATCGGTCCACAAAGCACCTATGAGGGATTTAAAATTGATGCCCTTGTGTCTGTAAAAATATTGGTCTTCGATGGCGATGAAAGCTTGCTTGAGATGTTCGGGGATTTGATCCAGAGAGACGGGAATTCTATTTTGGCCCCCGTGGAGCTCGGCTATTACATTGTTATTAGAATCGTATACAATAGAAGTTTCGCTGGCCTTCAGTTTCTGAGGGTCAAAAGATGGCGTGTCCTTTATGTAGTACAAAAACAACCCTAAAGCGGCTCCACCGGACAAAATAAAGGCGATTACCAAAAAAGTTATCAAGCCCCTCGCGAGAGAGGTCTTTCTTTTTCTTGGTTTTCCCATAGTTAACCTCCCCGGTTATTTTATACATTGTGTCCCCGCGTCGAAATTATTATACCATATTATAAACATTGAAGAAAACGCAAAGTTTGAACTATGGCAGCCGCTGTGTTATAATTATTAAAAAAATCTTCACGGAAGAGGGATAAAGTTGAGGCCGGAAGAACAATTGGAAATATTGAGGAAAAATGCGGCTGAAATAATTTCAGAAGAAGAACTTTTAAATAAGCTGAAAAAATCTTACGAAGAAAAACGACCCCTGAAGGTAAAATTGGGGCTGGATCCTACTGCTCCCGATGTTCATTTGGGACATGCCGTAGTTTTGAGGAAAATGCGACAGTTTCAGGAATTAGGCCATCAAGTTATATTGATAATCGGTGACTTTACCGGGATGATAGGAGACCCGACGGGCAAATCAGAGACCAGGAAGCAGCTTTCTAGGGAAGAAATTTACGAAAATGCGAAGACATACAAGGAACAGGTTTTCAAAATTTTAGATCCGGATAAGACCAAGGTAGTTTTCAACAGCGAATGGCTGGGCCGGATGACCTTTGAAGAAGTGATAAAATTAGCTTCCAAGTACACCGTAGCGCGCATGCTGGAAAGAGAAGATTTTAGCAAAAGATTTAGCGAAGGGAAGCCCATTTCCATCCATGAATTTTTCTATCCCCTGGTGCAGGGCTACGATTCGGTGGCACTCAATGCCGATGTCGAACTGGGGGCGACTGAACAAAAATTCAACATACTGATGGGGCGAATCCTCCAAAAAGAATACGGACAGGAACCTCAAATTGCGGTGCTCATGCCAATTCTCGTAGGCACCGATGGCAAGAGAAAGATGAGCAAAAGCCTCGGAAATTACATAGGCGTAAGCGATTCCCCCGAGGAGATGTACGGCAAGGTAATGTCGATTCCGGATGAAATAATGATAGAGTATTACAACCTGGCTACAGACTTGGAACAGTCTGAAATAGAAAAAATAGCGGAAGACTTAAAGGAAGGCAGGGCAAATCCTCGAGATGTTAAAATGAGGTTGGCCAGGGAAATTGTAAAGCTTTACCACGGCCACGAAGAAGCTTTGAAAGCTGAAGAAAGTTTTGTGAGGGTATTCCAAAAGAAAGATCTGCCCGATGAAATTCCTGTGTTCGAGATAAAAGATGAAAAAATCTGGCTCCCTAAATTGATAACCCTGGTGGGATTTTCGTCGTCCAACAGCGAGGCTTTGAGAATGTTGAGACAGGGAGCGGTCAAGATAAACGGGGAAAAAATCATGGATCCTGTAGACCTGGAGACCGATTCTCCTTTCGTGCTCCAGGTGGGAAAAAGGAAATTCGTAAAGGTGGTCGGCAGCAGTAAACAATCATGAACGAATATAACCCCTCCTGCATATTTTAATTAGGAGGGGTTTTTATGAAATTTCGAGTAAAAACTCGAAGGAGAAAATATGAGGTTTTTATTTTATTTATGGCAATAATTATTCTAGTGTTTTTTGCATTCGTAGAAAAGCAAATAGCGCCAAGCGTTCTGGCGATAGCAGAAGCTAGAGCTAGAGTAGTGGCAACGGAAGCTATAAATAAGGCGGTAAAAGAAAGGATAACCAGAAACATTAAGTACACAGACCTCATAGCTGTACATAAAGATATAAACGGCCAGGTAACGTTAATTCAGGTAAATACGATAGAAATAAACAGGATAGAAACCGAAACTTCTCTAGAAGTTTTAAAGGCTTTAAAATCTATCAGCATGGAAAAAATAAAGATACCGCTGGGTTTGGTTACGGGAAGTAAAATTCTATCCAATATGGGCCCTGTTATCAATGTATCTCTCTATCCGGTGGGAACGGTGTATGTGGACACCTCCGAAGCCTTTGAAGAAGCCGGTATAAATCAGACGAGACATAAAATATTGCTGGATATAGAAGCTCACGTGAGAATAGT